>NZ_DAWDUX010000052.1:0-3303 GCF_052346665.1 Collinsella sp. | reverse complement strand
TTCATGCCGCCCATCTTCTTGACGGCCTTCATCTGCTCGAGCATGTCATCCATGGTGAAGCCGTCACGAAGCATGCGCTCCGCAGATGCGAGCTGCTCGGCCGTTGCGGCCTCCTGAGCCTTCTCTATAATTCCAATGACGTCGCCCATGCCGAGGATGCGCTTTGCCATGCGCTCGGGGTTGAACACCTCGAGGGAATCAGGCTTCTCGCCCATGGAGACGAACTTGATGGGCTTGCCAGTCACCTCACGCACGGAGAGGGCTCCACCGCCGCGGGCGTCACCGTCGAGCTTGGAGATAATGACACCGTCGAAGTCAGTGCGCTCCGCGAAGGTGGAGACCACGTTGACGATGTCCTGGCCGGTCATGGCGTCGACCACCATGAGAACCTGGTCGGGCTTGACCGCACGCTTGATGTCGACGGCTTCCTGCATCATCTGCTCGTCGATTTGCAGGCGACCGGCGGTGTCGACGATGACCACATCGCGCATGGTGTCGACCGCCTCGCGAATGGAAGCACGGGCGATCTCGACGGGATGAACACCGTCCCCACGGAAGACGGGCACGCCGATTTCACCGCCGAGGGTCGCCAGCTGGTCGGCGGCGGCGGGACGATAGACGTCGCACGCGGCGAGCAGAGGGCTCTTGCCCTGCTTTTTAAGCATGTAGGCGAGTTTAACGGCCGCCGTGGTCTTACCGGAACCCTGAAGTCCGACGAGCATAATCACGTTCGGAATGCGGCTGGAGAGCACGAGTTTGCTCTCGGTGCCGCCCAGCAGCTCGGTGAGCTCATCGAGCACGATCTTGACGACGTTCTGCGCAGGCGTGAGCGACTCCATGACCTCGGCAGTGAGGCAGCGCTCCTTCGTGCGCGTGACGAAGTCCTTCACCACGCGGTAGTTGACGTCCGCCTCGAGCAGTGCCATGCGAATTTCACGCATGGCCACGTTGATATCGGCCTCAGTGAGTTTGCCCTTACCGCGCAAGCGGTCGAATGTATCGGCGAGGCGGTCGGACAACGAACCAAATGCAGCCATGTATCTCTCTCTTTCTAGCTCTAACAAGTACTGAGACGTCTTTTCCTGATGGAGCAGATTGCCACGAAGCAAGAGCGCAGCGTACTAACGTACGTAAGCTCGCAGCTGAGCGGCAAGGTGCCCATCAGGGGAAGACGCGGGGATTCGTTAACCTAATCTTCCAGTCCCACCAGGGCGCGACAGAAGGCGCGCGCGTCGAAGCGCTGGAGGTCCTCGACTTGTTCGCCCACGCCGATGCGGTAGATGGGAAGCTTGAGCTGCTCGGCAACGGCCAATGCGATGCCGCCCTTCGCCGTGCCGTCAAGCTTGGTCATGATGATACCGTCCAGCCCGAGCGACTCGTTGAATTCCTGGGCCTGGGAAAGGCCGTTTTGGCCGGTAGCGGAATCGATTACAAGCACCACATGGACGGGCATGGGGCCAGAGCTGCACGCCTCGGCGCGCTTGCGGGTCACTTTCACGACCTTGGCGAGCTCGCGCATGAGCTCGGGGCTCGAGTGCAAACGGCCGGCGGTGTCGATGAGCACCAGGTCACTGCCGCGCTTGTCGGCCTCATCGAGAACGTCGTAGCACACACTCGCGGGATCGGAGCCGCGATCGCGCTTGATAACCGGAACCCCTGCGCGCTGCCCCCACACATCGAGCTGCTCGATGGCGGCTGCTCGGAACGTGTCGGCGCTGCCAATAACCACATTTTTGCCGGCATGCGCCTCCGCACTCGCGATTTTCCCGACCGTCGTGGTCTTGCCGGCGCCGTTGATGCCGACAAATAGGACGCAGCTGGGGGTATCGTCAAAGATATCCAACGCGGGCTCGACGAAAAACTCGCTGAGCCGCTCAGCGAGCGCCCCACGGAGTTGCTCGGCGGTCTTCAAATTCTTCCGAGCAGCGGTCTCGCGCAAATCATCCGTGACGCGCATCGCAATCTCGCCACCCATGTCACCCATGACGAGGGTGTCCTCAAGCTCCTCCCAAAAGCTCTCGTCCACCTCGCCGCCGAAATAAAAGACCTCATTCAAGGCCTCGCGGCTACGCTCGAGACCGCGCTTGAGGGAATCGAAGAGACCCATTATGCATTCACGACCTTTCCGGTTTCTCGATCGAGTTTCTGGCTGACCACACGGCTTACGCCGTCGGCCTGCATGGAGACACCATACAACACGTCGGCGTCCTCCATGGTGCGACGTTGATGCGAGATGACGAGCAGCTGCGTCGACGTACGCAGGTAGTCGATGGCACCGATGAGCTTGGAGAGATTCGAATCGTCCAAGGCGGCCTCGACCTCGTCAAGAACGTAGAACGGCACCGTACGAGTGCGGTAGACGGCAAAGAGGAGCGCAAGCGCAGTCAACGACTTCTCGCCGCCGCTCATGAGCATCATCTTCGTGATGCGCTTACCCCGTGGCTGCGCGACGACTTCGATACCGGTCTCGGCAGGGTGCTCGGGATCGGTCATCTCCAGATGAGCCTGTCCACCCGGGAAGAGCATTTCGAATACCTCGCGGAAGTTCTCGTCGACCTTCTCGAAGGTGGTGAGGAAGCTCGTGCGCATTTTGCGATCGATTGCCGCCGTGATCTTGGTGAGCGCCTTGCGGGCACCCTCAAGATCCTCGAGTTGACGGGCGATGTAGTCGGCGCGCGTCTTGAGCGTCTCGTACTCCTCCATCGCGACCTGATTGACCGGACCGAGGTTGTTGATCTGGCGAACAAGGTCGTTGAGCTCGCGCTCGGCGGCGGCACGGTCATCGGGCGCGGGGAGCTGCAACGCCTCCTCCAAGACCGTGGTGCCATCGGCGGTGATGGCACGTACGGCCGCCTCGACTTGCACCTCGAGCTTGCCACGAGACACCTTCGCCTCATTCACCGCGGCGGTGGCCAAATCGACTTCGACCTTCGCGCGCGAGACCTCGCACTTGGCATCTTCGATCGTGCGCTTGAGCGACGCCGAATCGGCCTCCTCCAGCGATGCACGGTCTCGCAGGCGCGCCGCCCAGTCCATGGCACGCTCTGAAAGCGCTTGATACCGGTCATGCAGGGGATCGACGCGCAAACGGAGAACCTCAAGGGAGCGGGCAGACTGCTCGGTGCCGCGAATACGACGGTCTATACCCTCAAGTCTACGCTCGAGTTCGGGAGCACGTGCCGAGAGGCTCTTCACGCGCTCGCTTGCGCGGGCCAAACGCACCTTGGCGTCTGCGAGCTTCGAACCGGCCTCGGCGTCATCTCGGCGTACGCGCTCGAGGTCGTCTTGTGCCTCGTCGATCTG
>NZ_DAWDUX010000051.1:1670-13302 GCF_052346665.1 Collinsella sp. | reverse complement strand
GCGGCTACGACGGCGAGATCAAGATCGTCGAGGACGACGGCAAGCTGGTGTGGGAGTGCCCGCATTGCGGCAATCGCAACCAGGAGACGCTGAATGTCGCCCGCCGCACCTGCGGCTACATCGGCACGCAGTTCTGGAACCAGGGCCGCACGGAGGAGATCCGCGATCGCGTGCTGCATCTGTAGGGGAATCGGATGAACTACGCGGAGATCAAGCACTTTGATATCGCCAATGGCGAGGGAGTGCGCACGACGCTGTTTGTGAGCGGGTGCCGCCGTGGGTGTAAGAATTGCTTTAACGAGGTGGCGTGGAACTTCGCCGCGGGCAAGCCCTTCACGGCCGAGGTGGCCGACGAGATCATCGGGAGCCTGCGCCCCGATTACGTGGACGGGCTGACGCTGTTGGGCGGCGAGCCCATGGAGCCCGAGAACCAAGAGGGCCTGGTCGAGTTCGTGGAGCGCGTTCGCAAGGAGTTCCCGCGCAGCTGCGGCAAGACCATCTGGTGCTTTACAGGCGACACATGGGACCGCGAGCTCGTGGCGGGTGGGCGACACCATACGGAGTTCACCGACCGCTTGCTTGCCTGCATCGACGTGCTGGTGGATGGCCCCTTCGTCCAAGACCTGCACGACATCACGCTGCGTTTTCGCGGTTCGTCCAACCAGCGCATCATCGACATGCCCGCCACGCTCGCCGCGCTCGCTGCGGGGGAGGCCCCCGCGGACGCTGTGCGTCTGTGGAGGGACGCCGAGGTGTACGCAGCGCATTCGATGTAGGCGCGGTCGGCGAGGACGGGATGGGCCGCGCGGTGGTCACGGCATCGCGGCAGTCGGTGGCGTTTGATGTGTGTCACCACGGCATGTGGCGCACGGGAAAGGGGAGACGATGCGAACGTTGGAGACAGATAGGCTCGTGCTGCGTCGCTTTACCGAGGCGGACGCGTCGGCGCTGTTCCCCATGATGAGCGATGCGCAGGTGAATCGTTTCTTGCCGTACGCCGTGCACGGGAGTGTGGCAGATACGGCGAGCTATCTTGAGGAGAATTACCTGCGATGGTATCGCGCGGCCGACGCGGACGAACGCCGCTCGGATGGGCTGCCGCTCGACATGCATTGCGCGATTTGCCGCAAGCGCGGCCGCGTAGAGGCGGGCGAGTTGCTCGGCTTCGTGAGCATCGACGCTGAGGGCGACGCATATGATATGGGGTACGCCCTGGCTCGCGATGCGCAGGGCCAAGGCTTCGCGACCGAGGCGGTGCGAGCGATGCTCGGTGAGGCTCGCCGAGCGGGCTATCCATTCGTCACGGCGACGCACGATGAGCTCAACCCGGCATCTGGTCGCGTGATGGAGCACTGTGGCATGACATATCGCTATTCGTATCGAGAGCACTGGCAGCCCAAGGGCATTGACGTGGTATTCAAACTCTGTCAAATCGACTTCGCGCCCGATGCGTCAACCTACTCGGGCTATTGGGAGCGCTACCCACAGCATTGGGTGTAGAGGCCGCATGGTGCGGCTCGTGTCTTCCGGCGCGTGGTACGATTGTCGATATTATCTGCGGAAAGTGAGTGAAACATGGTCGATCAAGATAAGGTGTGCGAGGCGGTTCGCCTGCTGCTCGAGGGCATTGGCGAGGACCCGACGCGTGAAGGGCTCCTCGAGACGCCCGATCGAGTTGCACGCATGTACGCCGAGCTCGCGGGCGGCATGGATCAAAGCGCGGCCGCGCATCTATCTAAGACCTTTTCCGTTACCGAGAGCGGCCTCGTCATAGAGCGCGATATCCCGTTCTACTCCCTGTGCGAACATCATCTGCTGCCCTTTTACGGCACGGTGACCATCGGGTATATTCCGAATGGGCGCGTGGCGGGGCTTTCCAAGCTTGCACGCACGGTCGAAGTGTTCGCCCGCCGACTTCAGCTGCAAGAGCAGCTCACCGGCCAGATTGCCGACGCCCTCATGGACAATCTCGACTGTGCCGGGGTCATCGTGCTCATCGAGGCCGAGCACCTGTGCATGACCATGCGCGGCGTGCAGAAGCCCGGCACCAAGACCACCACGCTTGCCCGTCGTGGCGTATGTGCCGAGTCCGGCGTCGAGGCCGCGCAGTGGGAAGAGCGTTTCTTCCGCATGTTGGGGAGATGACACCGGCTGGCGTGCGGATGGTAGCATAACTAGGAAAACCCCCCGATTTCGCGAAGTTTTGTCGAGTTGTGCTACCAGTTGGCCGGGCATTCGTGGGAGGTCTACCGGCCGTCAGCGGGGAGGAAGATGGCGGGGCCTTATGGACAGTCTAGAACCGATCGAACTGCGCTCTGAAGTGCCCTCGACGAACGCCGAGATGAAGAGGCGCGGCCGCGTGGGTGCGCCCCATGGTGCCGCGCTCAGGGCACTCGTCCAAACTGCGGGACGCGGGCAGCGCTCGCACGACTGGGCGTCGCCCGAGGGTGGCTTGTACCTATCCGTCCTCATCCGTCCCGAAGTCCCGGGTGAGGCCCTGCCCGCCCTGCCCGTTGCCTGCGCCTTGGGCGCCCTGGGGGCACTTCGCGAGGTGGGATGTCCCCGTGCTCGACTCAAATGGCCAAACGACATCGTGGTAGGTAATCACAAGCTCGCTGGTATCCTGACCGAACTTGTCGCAACGGGCGAGGACGTTTTCGCGGTGTGCGGTATTGGGGCGAACATGGAAGCCCCCGTCGTATCGACGCGATCGGGGAGCATTGCCGCGCTGCATCCGACGGGCTTGTTGGACGAGCTCGCACCGGGCATGACGCCTCCGTCGCTCGAGGACCTGGCAGAGCTCGTTCGAAAGCGCATCTTGGATGCCGCCTCGGATTGGGAGGCCGCTTACGGGAAAACCGCGGCGTACCGCGGGTCGGGGAGGCCTGGTGTGCGCGTTCCGGGATATGACATTGCCCGATGGGCGGAAGACCCCGTTCGCGGCGGCGCCGAAGGTCCTCTGGCACCCCTTCTGGCACCTTATAACGCTTGCCTTGCCTTTGTGGGACAGCGGGTGCGCGTATATGCCATCGACGGCGAGGAGCGAGCGCAGGGGACGTTTTTGGGAGTCGACGGGTATGGCCGCGCGCTCGTCGCGCAGCGGGACGGTTCGGTTGCCGGCTATGATGCGGCGGATGTCTCGATTCGTCCGCTCTCGCTCATGGGCGAGTAGCCCGAGTGCCTTAAGGTCGGAGACGAGGGGCCAGCTCCGTCTCGGCGGTTTACGGCGACGAGGCACGTGTCCAAGCGTGGTCTCCATGAGGGAGTTTGCGGGGTCAGAGACGTCGTTTCCAGTCCGTCGATCCTCGGGCTCACGCCGTCCTTGCCGAACCGATCTCGGCCCGCAAAAAGCGCCCGCGGCGTTGCGTGCCGCGGGCGCTGTGCGTTCATGGTGGCGGCCGAGCAGGATATCGGGGCGGGAGCTTGACGTCGGGCCGGGAGCCGGCCTGACTGTCCGGAGCTCCCTATGCCACGTCGATGGAAACGTTGACCTCCTGGACGGGGACGTCGTAGAACGGATCCTCGCGGCGACCCAGGAAGTCGCGTGCCTGCTCAGGGAACAGGGCGTAGGACAACACATCCTCCTCCGAGCGGGCGTACTGCGAGATCTCCTCGCGCAGGCGCGGCATCGCGGGTTCGATCAGGTCGGCCGGGCGGCAGGTGATGACCTTGTCGTCGCCGATGATCTGGCGGCGGATCTTCTCTGAGATGGTCACGGGCGGGCGGCCGTATTGACCGCGCACGTAGTCCTTGATCTCGGCGGGAACGACTTTGTAGCGCTCGCCGGAGATGACGTTCATGAGCGCCTGGGAGCCCACCATCTGGGACAGCGGGGTGACGAGCGGCGGGTAGCCGAGGTCGGCGCGCACGCGGGGCACCTCGGCCAAAACCTCGGCGTACTTGTCCTCGACGTGCATGTCCTTCAGGTTGGCGAGCAGGTTGGAGAGCATGCCGCCGGGGACCTTGTACAGCAGCGCCTTGGGCTCGACGGCCATGACCTTGGGGTTCAGGCCACCCTCGTCCAAGAAGCGGTTGCGGATGGGCAGGAAGTGCGCTGCCACGGCCTCGAGCTTCTCGATGTCCAGGCCGGTCTTGTAGCCGAGGGCCTCGAGCGCAATCGCCATGGACTCGGTTGCGGGCTGGCTGGTGCCTTCCGCGAAGGGCGAGGAGCAGGTGTCGATGATGTCAGCGCCCGCCTCAACCGCCTTGAGGTAGGTCATCTGCGCGATACCCGCCGTGCCGTGCGTGTGCACCTGCAGGGGTAGGTCGCAGGAGGCCTTGATCTCGCTCACGAGCTCGAAGGCGACGTCGGGCGTGAGGACGCCGGCCATGTCCTTGATGCAAATGGAGTCGGCGCCGGCGCGGGCCATCTCGTTGGCGAGGCTCACGAAGTAGCGCACGGTGTGCACGTCGCTGGTGGTGTAGGAGATGGCGGCCTGGACCTCGCCGCCCGCCTCCTTGGCGGCGCGGATGGAGGTCTGGAGGTTACGGGTGTCGTTCAGCGCGTCGAAGATGCGGATGACGTCGATACCGTTCTCCACGGACTTCTTTACCAGAGCCTCGACCACGTCGTCGGCGTAGTTGCGGTAGCCGAGCAGGTTCTGGCCGCGCAGCAGCATCTGCAGCTTGGTGTTCTTGACGTGCGCGCGAATGGTGCGCAGGCGCTCCCATGGGTCCTCGTTCAGGTAGCGCAGGCAGCTGTCGAACGTGGCGCCGCCCCAGACCTCGAGCGACTCGAAGCCGCATTCATCGAGGGTCTTCAGAATGGGGAGCATATCCTCGATGGGCATGCGTGTGGCGATTTGGCTTTGTTGGCCGTCGCGCAGGACGGTCTCCATGAAGCGGATCTTGCGGGTCATGCTAGGCCTCCTTCGACGGCGGGAAGAGTCGGGCGAGGGCGAGCGAGATCACGTAGATGACGAACATGACGATGAAGATGCCGCCCCAGCCCAAGATGAGGATCTGGATGGCGAGGGACAGGTCGGCGGAGAGGCCGAGCGATGCGATGAGATCGGTCATTGCCAGCACCCCTTTCTAGAGCAGAAGGCCGAGGACGAGACCGCCGGCGACGACCGAGGCGATCTGACCGGCGACGTTGGCGGCAGCGGCCTGCATGAGGATGAAGTTGCCGGGATCCTCCTCGGTGGCGAGCTTCTGGACCACGCGCGAAGCCATGGGGAACGCGGAGATGCCCGCGGCGCCCACCATGGGGTTGATCTTCTCCTTGCGGAACAGGTTCAGGAGCTTGGCGAACATGACGCCGCCCACGGAGTCCATGATGAAGCCGATGAGGCCGAGGCCCATGATGATGAGCGTGTCGAACTGGAGGAACTCGCTGTATTCCATCTTCACGGAGACGCACAGCCCCAATAGGATCGAGATGAGGTTCACGAGCTCGTTTTGGGCGGAGGCGGACAGCGAGTTGAGCACGCCGCACTCGCGCAGCAGGTTGCCGAACATCAGGAAGCCGACGAGCGGCAGGGACACCGGGGCGATGAGGCCGGCGACCACGCAGATGGTGACGGGGAAGAGGATCTTTGCCGTCTGGGAGACCTGACCGGGGCGGTAGGTCATGCGGATGGCGCGCTCCTTCTTGGTGGTGCAGGCCTTGATGGCGATGGGTTGGATGATGGGGACGAGCGCCATGTAGGAGTACGCCGCGACCATGATTGCGCCCATGTACTTCGAACCGAGTGAGTTGGCCACGAAGATCGAGGTGGGGCCGTCCGCGGCGGCGATGATGCCCGCGGAGGCGGCGTCGGCGATGTCGAAGCCAAAGACGCCCGTGGCCACGATGGTCACGAAGAAGATGCCGAACTGCGCGGCGGCGCCGAATAGCAGCAGGAACGGGTTGGCGAGCAGCGGGCCGAAGTCGATCATGGCGCCGATGCCGATGAACAGCAGCAGCGGGAACAGCTCGGTCTCGATGCCGGCGTCGAACAGGATCTGGAACGGTCCGGGCTCGGTGCCGGTCATGAGGACGCCGGACGCCGGGATGTTCACCAGGATGGTGCCGAGTCCCATGGGCACGAGCAGCGTGGGCTCGTACTCCTTCTTGATGCCCAAGTACATGAGGACGCAGCCGATGAGGATCATCGCGATGCGCCCCGGCTCGGCGATGAGCGCCTGCACGCCGTCGAGTAGGATTTCCATAATGCCTCTTTCTGGAAGAAAGCGCCGCCTTGGCGGCGGCGCGTCGGGGTGTACTTAGGCGATGGTGAAGAGCGTGTCGCCCGGGTTCACCATGGCGCCCTTTTCGACGTTGATGGAGGCGATGGTGCCGCCCTGCTCGGCGACGACCTCGTTCTCCATCTTCATGGCTTCGAGGACCATGATGGGCTGGTTGGCGGCGACGGTATCGCCAACGTGCACGTGGATGTCGAGGATGGTGCCAGGCATGGGCGCGGTCTGAGAGAAGGCGCCGGCCGGAGCGGGGGCGGGGGCTGCAGGAGCGGGCTCGGGCGCGGGAGCCGGTGCAGGTGCAGGTGCGGGGGCTGCGACGGGAACAGGCGCCGGTGCGGCGTCCGCCGGGGTCGGGGTCGGGGCGCCGACCTCCTCCATCTCCACCAAATACTGGGTCCCATCGATTGAGATCTTGAATTTACGCAGCATGGCTGCCCTCCTCTTTCATCTTGTAGATGTTCTTGACCGTGAACGAGCTTTGCTCGAGCGCACCGGCGGCGAGCGCCGTGGCGATGATCGAGACCGTGCGGTGCTCCGGATTCGCAATCAGCACGCGTTTGACGCGAAATTCGCTCGCGGGGTGGTCCCCCGCGGCAATGGCCGATGCGATAACACATGCGTGTGCGTGTTCGCGGGCATCGACCGGCAGGTATGCGGGAACCGGTTCCCACGCATCCTGCGCCTGCGTGCTCGACGCTGCCTCGGCTGCGGATTGTGGTGCTTCGACGGACGCGGGGGCCTGCTGCGCCCGCGAAGTCTGCGGAGCATCATGGTGCCCGATGTGCCTCTTAATCCAAGAACGTAGTCCCATGGCCCTTCCTTTCCCGTGGGGACGTGCCGTGACGCAATGGGGCAAGACCTCACGAATGCCTATGCTAGCGAGATTTGTAGGAATTGTGGCGCTTGGTTGGGGCTTCTTCGGTGACTGGTAGGAATTGGGCGGTGCGGTGGTGTTTCGTTTTACCAAAGCCGCTCACGCCGCTTTGTGCATGGATTGGGTACAACAGCTAAACAGCTGGCGATTGATGGAGACGAACATGCGACGTGTTCATGCGATAGAAGAAAGCTTCGCATTCCGCGGGCACATGAGGCGCATCGAGGATGCCGAGCAAACGCGGGAGTTTTGCAAACATGGTATGACGCACCTGCTGGACGTCGCGCGCATCGCTTGGATTTTCAATCTCGAGCGTGGGCTCGGCTTTGACCGCGAGGTCGTCTACGCCGCCGCCCTCCTGCACGACCTCGGCCGCTCTGAGCAGTACGCGACGGGCGAGGACCACGACGTCGCGGGCGCACGGATAGCCGCCGACATCCTAGACAGCTTGCCCGATGGCCTTCGATTCGACGCCGATGAGCGGGCTGTCATCCTTGCCGCCGTCTCCGGACATCGGGGTGCGTGCGCGGACGGGGAGGTCGTTGTCGCACCGCGGGCTGCAGAGGTCCCTACGGGTGAAGCTGACGACCGGGGGCACATGGGCAGTGCGCGTCATGCGAGTGGGACGCATCGCGGCGAAGGGGCGGAGTCACTCGCCCATCTCATCAAAGAAGCCGACAACCGTTCGCGCGCCTGCTACGCCTGCCGCGTCCGCGACGCCTGCTATTGGCCAGACGAGCGCAAGAACCTTTCGATAGATATATAAGTGCACGAAAACGTGAGGAGCACAACATGGATATGAAGCATCTGCCCGAGAACATCGTCGATGACCGCGGCACGCTTGCCCGCCGCGATGCCGGTCTGCCCGCCACGCGCACGCAGCTCGCACGTCTGGAGCCGGAGCAGCTGCATGCACTCGACAAAATCGCCATCGAGGGTCTCGAGGTGTTCGCCAACCATGGGGTCTTTCCCGAGGAGAACAAACTCGGCCAGAAGTTCGTGGTGAGCGTGACGCTCTATACCGATACGCGTCGTGCGGGGGAGACCGATGACCTTTCCGCGTCGATTCATTACGGCGAGGCGGCTCACGCCATCGACGAGTTCATGCGTGTGCATACCTTCAAACTCATCGAGACGGCGGCCGAAAGCGTTGCCGCCATGTTGCTCGACCGCTACCCGGGCGCGTACGGCGTGCGCGTCAAGCTCGAGAAGCCCTGGGCGCCGGTGGGTTTGCCGCTGCGCACCGTCTCCGTCGAGATTGAGCGCACGCGGGCATAGGGCTCGCGTCGGCGGCGCTAGGGGCGCAGTACGATGCCGAACGTGATGGTGTCGATGCCGTTGGTCGTGCACGGAGCTTTGCATGTCTGGCTGGGCTGGACGGTGCTCGCGTACGGCTTGCTGGGCCCCATGCTGATGATTTGTGCTCATTGGAGTTCCGCCGAGGTGCGCCGATGGCTCACTGCGGTTGGCGTGGGTCTTGGTGTGTTGGCGTGCCTAGCCGGTCCGTTTGCGTGGACGGCGGAGACCGTCGCCTCGGGACATCACAGCTCATTGCCGACGGCTGGCCCCTCGGGTGAGGGTGAGCCCGGCGGTCAAGGTGGGCCCGGCGGCCAAGGTAGCGCATTCGGCCAGGACGGAGCGGGAGGTCTGCTCGGTGGCGGCGATACGAGTGACGAGCTTGTGAGCCTGCTGCTTGAGAACGCCTCCGGGTACCGTTGGGTGGCGGCAACGACGGGCTCGCAAAACGCAGCGGGCTATCAGCTCGCGAGCGAGTTGCCCGTGATGGCCCGCGCGCCCTCGGCGGCCCTCATGTGTGCTCGCGCCGTTCAGCTGCGCGCCAACCGCGCCTAGCGTGCAAGGGGAGAGCGGTCGCAAGCTTCTGAATCGCCCTGTGGTACAGTCATGGGAAACTTGAGCGCACGCGTAAGGAGGGCCTCATGGATTCGTCCCAGAGCAGTTCGGACACCCAGCGTGGCATTGACCCTGCCAAGGGCCGCCTGCCGTCTTGCGACCGCTCGATTGAGGGCGGGCGTCTCGGAGGCCCGATGCCTCCCGCGGGATACGAGCGTGACGTGCGCGTGCGAACGCCGGCGCCATCGTCGGGGGCGCCCGCCGCGCCGGGCACCTCCCGTGCGCTTCATTTCGTCAAGTGGACTCTCGCCATGGTCGGCGTGCTCGCCCTGTATCTCCTGCTGCAAATCGTCGTGTCGCTGATAGGGGGGACGGTCATCGTCTCCATCAGCTTCGCGGTCGGCGGCGCGGGCACCGAAGTCGGCGACGCGTTGTTCGACAACGGCATCCAGGTGGTCATGGCGGTATCGCAGCTCATCGCTGCCGCGATCTTCGGGCTCTGGTGGCGGCGCGTCCGGCTCGGCTCGTTCGCCGGGCGCCGCGGGGCGGGCGCTTCCGCAGGCGCCCCCGTCATGAAGACGATCGCCTCCCTGCTGCTCGTCGGCTTCGCCGCCCAGTTTTTCGTGAGCGGCATCCTCGGTTTTGTCGAGCTGTTCTTCCCCGAGACGATGGCGGAGTACGCCGAGCTCATGGAGGATTCCGCCGTCGGGGTGTTCGCGATTATCCAGGTGATCTCGACGGTCATCCTCGCGCCGCTCAACGAGGAGATCGTGTGCCGCGGCGTCATGCTCGAGTACGCGATGCGCGCCGTGAGCCCCGGTTGGGACCCTCGCCACCGCGCTCGTCGCAGGACCGTCTCCGTGCGCGCGTTTTGGGTCGCCAACGTGTTGCAGGCGCTCGCGTTCGGCGTCCTCCACATGAACATCATCCAGGGGAGCTATGCCTTCGCCCTGGGCATCCTACAGGGCTGGGTCTTCTGGCGAACGGGCAAGCTCGGGTACGCCATGCTGCTGCACTTCGCCCTCAACGCCTCGTCCTATCTCGTCGCGCCGTTGGCTCCCATGGTCAACGTGCTGCCCACGCCCATCGTGTTCGCAGTCTTTGGGGGCTTGCTTGCCGGAGGCATCGCCATGTTCGAGCGCGCCTGGCACGTCTCGGACGCCCTGCCTGAGGTCGAGGTGGCCGAGGACGACGAGGAGGACGGGGCGCCGGCGGATGACGATGCGATTCTGGGTGACGTTCTGCCAACCGACGATGCCGCCGCGCGGGCTTCTGCCGTCAGCACCGGCCCTGGTAAAGGAGGCAGCCCACTATAGAAGCGCAAGCGTCTTGGCGCAGTTCTCGCACACGGCGCCGAGCATGCGCTCGCGCAGTTCGCCGGCGCCCGGAATGCCCTTCGCTTCGGCCTCGTCGAATACCTCTGCCATGCTCACGGGAATCTCCTGGGCAAGATCGGCCATAATCGCCGTGCAAGAGTCCTCCGTAAACTCGGCTTTTTCGAGCATCGCGGCGAGCGCGGGGTCGTTGCCGCCCATGTAGCGGTGGATAGCCCCCGAGCCCACGCGACCGAAGCGGTTCTCCCCGCCGACCGCCATGGCAAGTCGCCCCTTGCGGCGCAGATTCTCGTAGGCCAGCCCGGACGCCACATCGTACATGGGAGCTATGATCCTGTCGTTATCGGGTCCGAGAAGCAGCGAATAGTTCTTGGCGTGGGCATCGGGGGCCCCAATAAGGCAGTTGAAGAACAGGATTTGCGTGAAAACCAAAAGATTGAAGTGAGCGCGATTGGTGCTGCATAGCAGGGCCAGCGCATCGCGTGTGGTCGGACCGCCATCTGAGGTGTACTTCTGGTTTGGCATTATTCCCAAAGCTTGGCAAAAGTCTTCTTGGTGCAGCCGGACGACGTTGCCGTTGGAGCGGCGGGCACGGTCGTAGCGAGTGACGATTAAGGCCGGTTCATCTTCGAAGAGGCGATATTCAACATCGGAAGTTGCGACACCGCAGCGCTTGGAGGTCGCCATGCAAATGTACTCGTTGAGGGCCTGAAACTTAAATCCTATGACGCCGTTTTTGAAAATGTGGGTCGTGCGAGCGGATCCCTGGCACTCGCACCATATGCCGTCATGTAGGCCCAATGCGAACTTGCCCTGATTGCCTCCTAGAGACCAACTTTCTTCGCCTCCCATCCACGAGGAATCGCCATCCTGCCTAATGCTGGCAAGGCGTGCTGCGATTGCCTGGTCGCTCAGCGGGAGGTAAGAGCCTTTGCGTCTGCGTGCCGCGCTGAGGTCCTCTTCCCTGTAAAATTGAACCCCTCCCGGACAGTCGAGACCGATGTGTTCCAAAAGCGCAAGCGGATTATTGGGCCTTACTTCGTATTCGGCTGCAATGGCGCGGCGCTGCTGCTCGCTGTCAGGAAGGAGCCCGAACAGGTAAGGGAGAACGGTTTTTTGGTCATAGCTTCTGTTGCTTATGGGCATGGAGCTCGAGAGGGGTATTCCGGAATAGCCTTCGTCATAACTAAAGCTAATGGCACCATGAGCATTCTGTTCGAGGGTTCCTGCTATGTCGTTGCAGACGATGACCTTGAGAGACCGTGCAGACATGGCTTACCTCCTTGCAACAAAAGACGTTGCCACATCATCTATACCTTGATGTTTCAAAAAATCGTCAAAGACGGAATCGTAGTCGGCTGGTGATTTCGACGTATCGGTGCGTGGACGG
>NZ_DAWDUX010000051.1:0-1660 GCF_052346665.1 Collinsella sp. | reverse complement strand
TGGCTTGAATGATTGGGGAGCTGCTAGTGCTGGGATTGATTGCATGATTTTGCTTTTCGCCTGTGGCGATCACGTTGCGCCCGATGTCATCGCCTTGCGCGGCGAGGCCGATGCCGAGCGCGCCGAAGACGGCGAGGAGCTTGTCGAGGCGGATACCGGTGGCGTCACCGAGCTCGAGGGACGCCAGCAGGCGCTCGGACACGCCCGCCGCCGCGGCGAGCTGGGCACGCGTGAGACCTTGACTCTCGCGGGAGCGGCGTACGTAGATTCCGGCTTGGCGCGGCGTGACAATCGGCATCGTGTCCATGGACTCCTCCTCATGCAAAAGTATGCAGATTAGTATATCTGCAAAAGTATGCATACCAAGAATAGTATATCGACAAGGTTTGATTGCATCTGTGCCGTGAATTGCTTCGATAGCCCTCTAGGCAAAGGTTCGGCGGGAAGCAGTTCCATGTTATTTCCGCCTACCGAAGAGCTCTTGCATATAGAACACAACGCTCTATATTAAGAACGAAGTATCCTATGGCATGGAAGGTGATTATGCGACTTGCCTCCCACATCGTTCGCTTTGATATGCGGGGCATTCCCGTAATCGGCAACACGGCTTCCGGCGCCCTTGTGGGCCTCACGCCGGAAGGGGCTGAGCTGTGCGACGCTATGTTGGAGCGTGAAGTCGCCATGGATGAGGTTCCCGCTGGATGCAAGGAGCTCGTGGCTCATTTTGTCAGTCATGGGTTTACGGAAGAGGCTGAAGCGGGTGGGTGCAACCACCTCGCGTCCGCCTATCTCCATGTGTCGAATACCTGCAACCTCTCGTGTGTTGGGTGCTACTCGGCCGACTGCAATCGCAACCGAGCTGTCGACCCGAGTCTTGATGATCTGTGCCACGCGATTGACGTCCTTGCCTGCCTGGGTGTCACGCGCTTGGTGATTTCGGGCGGCGAGCCGTTCTTGCGCGAAGACCTGCCGGAAATCGCGCAGCATGCGCGCGAGCAGGAGATGACGAACATCACTGTTCTGACCAACGGCACGCATTGCAGTGATGAGGCGTTTGCAAAGCTGGCGGGCAGTGTCGATGTGGTTTCCGTTTCCTTCGACGGCACGAGTCCAGAGGCTCCTGCGTGCATCAGGGGAGAGCAGCTGTTCGAGGTGCTTGTCGACACCGTTAAACGCATCCAGTCTGCGGGAATCCACGCGCATATGCTGCCCACGCTGCATGCGCGCAACGTTCAGGATGTCCCCGCTTACGTCGAGTTGTCAAAACAATTGGGATGCACGGTTGGCTTTAGCCTGCTGAGCGGCACGCATGCAGACTTGGGCGACCTCATGCCCGACGATTCTTGTCTTGCCGAGCTTGCGGACATCATGGTCGAGGTGGCGAGCAAGGGCGATGCCGTGTCGATTGACGACGCCTTCAATCCCATGCGGGCACTGTCCGTTCGCACCTGCTGTGGTGCCGGCAAGAACTCGGTGAGCGTTGCTTCGGACGGAACGGTGTATCCCTGCCACATGCTTCATAAACCCGAGTTCGCTCTGGGCAATGCGTTCACCGATGACGCAGCTGCGATTGCGGATAATCTTTCTCAGTTCACCTTGCCTTCGGTGGAGGAAATCGAGGGCTGCTCATCGTGCGAAAACCGATACTTCTGTGGAGGTG
>NZ_DAWDUX010000050.1:0-14335 GCF_052346665.1 Collinsella sp. | reverse complement strand
AGGCTCATCGAGACCTACCCCAAAGACGCCGTCCCGTTTGTCGTCGGGAGCGATTGCCATGATTGGGCGGCCTACCCCGGGAGAGAAGGCGGTGAGATTTTGTTCTCGAGCCTGAAATGCCTGCCGACCTTCGAGGGCCTGCTCATGGCGATTACCGACCTCTCGAGGATCAAGGTCGGCGACTGCTCGTTCTTCAGCGCCAGCTCCTCGAAGCTTGATTCGTTGAGGCTGGCAGTCGATGGCAAGGATTTTGACATACCGCTTTCGCCTGGAATCAACGCGATCATCGGCGACAACTCCATTGGCAAGTCGATGATGATTCATCGATTGACCGGCTGCCGGCATGTGGGCGATTCCAAGTTGGTAGATGGGTACGAGGCCTATTGCGCGAAGGAGGGCATAAGCATCGACACCCTCCTCTCCGTCGCGGCCGAGTTCAAGTTCGACGACCAGGATAGCGTGCGCAAAACCCTCGAGGAGTTGCATTCGGGGCAGGGCCAGAACGATTATTTCGGTAAGTATTTTCAATCCCACGTCGATGTCGGTTCGATCAAGGAGTCGCTCAAGCGCTTCTTCGATGAGTGCGTTGTCGCCCTGGAGTCGAAAGCGCGCTTCAACGATGCACGCTGTGGGCTCGATAAGTATGACGTGGTTTTGCGCGACCTGCCAAAGTCCGAGATGCTGACCATCTCCCGGTTTTCGAAGACGATCTCTTTTGAGGACATTGATAACCTCCGCTCCAAGTTGCTCTCCTGTAGGAGCGATCTTGCCAACGCCAGAACAGATCACTCGAAACTTTTCAAAGAGATGGGGCTTGAGGCTGCCGAGGCCCATGCCGATGCAATGGAGGCGATGGACAGGCTTCTCAAGCTCATCGCGAAGCATAGGCTGGTCTACGAACGCGACGACGCGAAGACCCGAGCAGTCAAGGACGCTGCGAGCGAGGAACGCAGGGTTCTTTCGAAGAGGAAGACTGACGAGCAGAAAACCATCGATGACTATTCGGCGACTCTCGACGATGTTTCTGAGAAAATTGCCAGCGCAGTGTTGCTTGCCGCAAAGCGGTGCGACAGGGAGCTCGAGTATGCCGTTCCCGTGGACGTTAGGGTCCCCAACCCTATGGGGAAATTCATATTTGTCTCCGAACTCACTTCCGGTAGGACCGACGTAGGCTACTGCAATGATGTCTTCGGAGAGGTATTCAACAAACCGAAGCTCTGGCGGTTGTTGGACGGCATTCAGCATGAAACGTCTCTTACCACAGAGGATATTGCGGAAATGGTGACGGGCAGCAAGCCTTCTTTGTCGACGTGCTATAAAGAAATTCGCGAAAAACTCTATACGGTGGTGGACTGCATATCCGAGAGAAGGAAAATCACCAACAAGTCCATAGGCATCGACGCCGAACCGTCGCCTGGCCTGTACGGGACCTTGTACTTCGACCTTTTGGCGGAGGAAGACGCTAAGATGGGGGTCTATGTTATCGACCAGCCGGAAGACCAGATCTCGCAGGTGGCGATCAAGAAGCACGTCCTCGGTGCCTTCAAGAGGATGAGTGCCAACCGGCAGGTGCTGATGATTACGCACAATCCGCTCTTCGTCGTAAACCTCGACGTCGATAACGTCATCGTGCTCGCGCGCGGCGAAGATGGGAAAATTGACGTGAAGAGCGGGGCTTTGGAATACGAATGCGACGACTACAAGGTGCTCGACCTTGTGGCCAAGACCGTTGAAGGGGGTGCCGACGTTGTCAGGAAGCGACTCAAGCGCTATGGTTCAGAAGGCATATAGGGTCGGGCTGAAGGATGGGAAGATCGCGATCGAGGGGGTTGACGGCTTTTCCATTGCCGTTGAAGACCCGAAGCTGAACGTAGGGAAGCTGTACTCGGCCCTTTTCGCCGACGTCAACGAGCCCACGACAATTTCCCTCGAGCCCGCGATTGAACTTAAACAGGATCGTAAAACCTTCTCTTTCTTTGAAAGCTTGAAGAAGATCGTGGACGGCGCTTGCGAGAAGATGAATCCAGGTCTGGCTGAGATCGCCGTGAAGGCCGAACAGCTAGATGCTGACGGCAGCAAGTAGCGGCTTTCGTGGCATTGATCTGACTGAACTTGTGATAGATGGAGGTTTGCATGGTGAAGACGGTCGTTTGCGAGAAGTGCGGCAACACGATTGAATACGAGGACAAATCCGTCTTCGAGGGCAATCGTGAGTTCGAGGAGGTCGTCTGTCCGGTGTGCGGGAACGAGCTTTGCCAAGTATTTACCGACCTGTTTCCCAACCCGAGGGTCGTGAAGAAGCATGAAGGGCGGTAGCACGGGCACCCCCTAACAATGGCGGTCTATTGGGCTTCTGCAAGCGGGACATGCTTCACAAAACTCTTCACAAACTGGGTGCGATCCGCATATCGTGGCGCTGATTCCAATTTGTGACACTCCCGTACCATTCCTTACGTTTTGCAGTCTATGCGAAGGGATATGGAGATGGCGTCACGATTTGGGATGAGCAACGGAAGGCTTGCGGCTGTAGCCGAGGGGAAGCTCCCTCGGCCTTGTCCGTCGGAGAAGGTGTGCGTGCCCAACGGGATGATTGTGGCGGAGGCCGTGCGCGTGCGCGGTGAGGACGCCGTGTGGGGCGAGGTCAACGGCGGGTCGGTGGAGCTGTGGTTCCCCGGCAAGGTTTCGTAGAAAGGAACCGCCTTGGACGTCTTGGCGTCTTGGCGCGTCTCGTATGACGCAGTCGAGACGGCGAGACGGGAGCGATGTATATACTGGACAAGCAATAAGCCTCCGGGTGAGCGTGACCCGGAGGCTATTTTTATGCGTTGGGTCGACCCCGCCGCCGTGGGGTCGGCGCGGCCGGCGCCCTGTCCGCCGCCGCGGGCGCGCTGCTCGAGGACGCGGAGACCGACGCCCTCGCGTACCCGGGCTTCCCCGTCGAGCGCGGGCGCCGCATCCGCGCCGACAACGTGCAGGAGCGCATGGACAGGGAGATGAAGCGCGGGCCGCGGGTCGTGCAGGTGTTCCCGAGCCCGGAGTCGACGCTGTACCTGGCGGGCGCGGTGCGCGCCGGGCGGGACGAGGACTGGTCGAGCAGGCGCTGCATCTCGCCCGAGTCCATGCTCAAGCTGGCTGAGCCCGCGGGGCCCGAGCCCGTCGAGAGCGAGGCGTCGCGCAGGAGAGGTCTTATGATCGCCGAGCCGGCGATGGGGCTCGCCGGCACGGGGAGGAGGGCGGCGTGATGCTATGATGCAGATGGTTCAGGCTGCGGCCCGTCCCAGAAAGACCGGCTACACCAACTTTTCCGACACTACCCTGTTTGTTGTTTACTGAGAAATAGCCCGAACGGTCGCTTTTTTGAGCATCGTGGTCATTGAGAATCGAGCAGAAAAAGCACAAGAAATCGTACGTTACCGCTTGTGTTCTATGGACTCGAGGCCGGTTCTGCTCTGCGGCTTACGGAACCGGCCTCAGCGGGATGCGTTGCGCTATTTGAGCGTGTTGCGCGTTGGAAACTTAGCGTATTTGCTTTTTACTGCTGCGGGAGCGCTTCCTGTTCTTACGATGGGGGGTGGGGTCTGCTCCTCATACTTTGCACCGATGAAGCCTTGGGTTTGGGCATCCCGATAGGGTCGGGCTTGTCATGATGGGGCCCTTATTGGGGGAGGAGGCCTCATCGGGCTCTGGGCACGCAGAGTCCATGCAGCGCCTCCAGGTCCTCAGCGTCCTCACTGCAGCTCGGATAAGATCGGTCAGGCCATCGAAAATGTCGACGAAATGTCTGACAATCTTAGCCCCGCATTTTGCAAGCAGCAGGGCTGCGCGGTGTAAGCAATGACGGGAACGAGCACGCCGTTGATGACGGTGTTGGCATCTCCAGATGCAAAGGTTACGATAGAAACTGCAATGATTGCCTCCGAGCTTGCGGCGCGGAGGCAAGTTCGTTTCCACAGCATGGCAAGTCCTTTCGAGGGAGAAGAGGGATGTTGTATAATGCAAGTCGTACACAACAAACAACAGGCCTCCTTCCAGTCGACGACATGTCCGCGATGATCGGTAAGGCTCGTTGGGCCCAACCGAATAACAGGAAGCGTTGCGACCGCCCGCGCCCATTGAGTTAACCGCCCGTACTCCCTGTGCCGCTCAATAACGTTTATAACCCCATTGCTTACACCGCGTACCGGTCAGTCTTAATGAGTCGATAAGCGGCGTCCCTACCGCTCAGACGGTAGAAGTGCCGTTTGCGGGTTATGTGACATTGGGTTGTTAAAGAGGCGTTAAAAAGGTAACTCAGCGGTATATTTCGCATTTGGAATTGTTGCCGTTGGTGTGCTTCATTAAGGGTCGTTTTGGGAAAGTAATGCAACGTTGTCGCAGGCGGCATCGTTTTACTCGATCCAAGCGGAGCGAGGGTGACTTTTCCGTAGCGGGGTCGCTCCCTTGCTGGCGAGGCGTTGTTGTAAAGTGCCCACTGCTATTGTTGACCTTCAAACAGTTCTCTCATGGTTGATATTAATTCTGGGATGTTGCCGAATCTTCATCGTTTTTACTTGCGCCATCATTCTGAAACAGTCGGATTGCTTTCGAGCGCGGACGCATCGACTGGATGCGCATATTTGTTGGACGAGGTCTCGGCTTTCGAATCTTCGCTTATACCGGATTTGAGGGAATTCGTATTTGGAGGAATGTCTTGAACAGCGAACAGTTCAGACAGGAGGCTGAGACAATAGAAAAAGCTCTGAGGAGTCTGAGAGTCGAAGAGAGAGATGCGGTGATCCCATTCATGGACGGTGGTTTTACCCAATGGGATCTATACCTGGCTTCCAGTTCTGAGTATGTGATGAGACTGATAGACGGATTCATCCCAATGCTTGAGACGAGGAATTTCGTTTGCGTCGCACAGCTCCTCAGGGCGCAGGTTGGCGTTTGCCTTCGGACGCTAGCACTATTTGTCGCGAAAGACCAAGAGGATTATCTCAAACAGGTGTTTCGTGGAGTGCCTGTGAACAGACTTAAAGATCGCTCTGGTAAAAATATGACCGACGGAAGACTTCAAGACTTGCTAAGTGAGTTCGATCCAGAGGTGGAAAACGTGTACAAGGCAACATCTGGATTCGTCCACTTCTCAACTGATATCCTGCCGAGTATGGGTGTGCCTGGGGAGGGATGTGAAGTCGAGTTTAATTTTGGAGCGGTTCCCAACGAGAGGAACAATGCGTCTCTTGTGGGTTGTGGCAAAGCATTCTGCCACTATATCGAACTTCACCTCAAAATACTCCATAGGGTAATTGCCTCAGACGAATGGTACGCAGATCGTTGCCATATTGATTGCGACAGCCCTGTGGATAAAGGCACGGCAAGTGGAGATGCGTAGGATCGGGCTTCCTCGCCGAGGCGCAGTTGGCCCGCGACTCCACGGCGGCCGTCCCTTTATCGACCTCGCTTACACCATCTTTTCCGACGTGATCTGACGGCTCCATGGAGATGCGGATAATTAGGCCAATAAAGTCGGTCGGTTTTAAGATTCGAAAGATGCCGGGTTGCAGTGCAGAGTGGGAGAACAGACAACGTCTTTATGCCGATTCGTATCTGAGGCGGTCTTGCTATACGACTTTGGATGTGAGACCATAAAGCCACCGAAGGAGCGTTAGTTCCGTAGGTGTCAGATTGGCGAGGTTCGTACCTCGCCATTTTCTTACACAGGGGGTCCATGGCCGAGCGTATAAATCTGCACATCGACGAGACTGGCAACCAGGACCTATCTGAGGGGCGCTACCTCGTCGCCGTCGTCCTTCACGACCATAGCGCCGACATCGAGGACGCCATTGCTCGATACAGGGCTCGCTTGTCGGAGGCGGGCCTGCCAGACGTGCCTTTTCACGGTAAGGACCTCCTTCACGGCAACGAGGGGTATGCCAATGTCTCCCCTGGTGATAGGAAGCGCCTGCTGACCCAATTTTCCCGCTTTGTTCGAGAGCTTCCGATCTTGTTTTTCGCGCTGCGGTACGACGGCGCGACCGTCCATAACAGAAACGAGCTCGAAGCGAGGTTGAGGCGGGACCTCGCTCTGCTCATCTTCGATAGCCTATCGTATTTCCAGGCCTTCGATGCCATCGCCGTGTATTACGACAATGGGCAGGGCGCTGTCAGCGCGGCGCTGCATGATGCGTTGGATTTTGTGCTCGCGAAGAACGTTGCGGACTATCGGCACGCCGATCCTAATGCCCGCAGGCTTCTCCAAGTGGCGGACTACGTATGCACGGTTTTGCGCGTTTCCGAGGACTATGATGCTGGCAGGCAATCGAAGACCCATGAGCGGTTTTTCGGCAATCGCCGGAATTTCACTCAGTCGTTTAAAAAGCAGCTCGATCGAAAGGCGTTTGCGTAGGCCTCCTGTCGATACTGTGGCTGCAGACCGCTTAGGGATACCTAGAAGATGCTGGCGAGCTAACGAAATGGATCGCGTAGCGAATAGCGGTGCAAGAAGAGGATTCGGCGAAAACGGAGACCGCAATGGACGCTATGCGGCAATTCGAGGGAGCGACGGTCGACGGCGGCCTGGGCGCGCTCACCCACATCGCCGTCACCGGCGGCCGTTTCTTTCGGGGGATGTCATGCGTGAATCGTGTTTAGATGCATTCAATTCATATGTCGCTCGTTACGACGCCTCGGATGAGCGGATCGCGCTCAAGGTCGAACACACCTATGAGGTTGCCGGGTTGTGCGACGAGATCGCGCGAGGGGAGGGCCTGCCCCCGGCCGACGTCGACCTCGCGTGGCTGTGCGGCCTGCTGCACGACATCGGGCGATTCGAGCAGCTGCGCCAATGGGGGACGTTCAGTGACGCGGACTCGTGCAGCCATGCGGCGCTCGGGATCCAGGTGCTCAAGGATGAGATGGCAAGTTTCACCAGCGATCCGGAATGGGCGCACATCATCGAGCGCGCCGTTGCCCTCCACAGCGACTTCAGGCTCCCGTCGGACCTGGGCGCTCGCGAACGCCTCTTTTGCACCATCACGCGGGACGCCGACAAGGTGGATATCCTACGCGTGTTCAACCAATCGAGCTGCGAGGCGGTGTTGGGAATTGATTCCAGCGAGTTCTCGCACGGGGAGATCTCGGACGTCGCGTTCGAGGCGTTCGACGAGCGCCGGTGCCTCGCGCGCGATGAGCGCCCCGGGTCGCTCGATGGCCTTGTGGGCGCCGTCTGCCTCGCCTTCGAGCTCGAGTTGCCCGCGTCCCGCAAGGCTCTGGGGGATAGGGGATACCTGCAGGCGCTCCTGAGCGAGCCCTTCGGCCTGAGCCCGCATTTCGAGTCCGAGCTCACCCAGCGCCGCTGGGACGCCATCTGCGATGTGATGCAGTGCCTTCCGTCTAATTCCCGCTCTGATGTCGAACGTGAGGCTCCCCATGAGCGCCTCATGAACCGCCTGGGTCGTTCGGAGGCCGAGTTCGATTCTGGAGGATATGTCGACGGCAATGCCTTCTTGGACGCATTGTTGGAGCGGTTTGACGCTTAACCCGTCCATAACATGGGCAAGTTGTGCGATTGCGGCGTTGTGCTGCTGGTCTGTGGTAACATACCGTCCTGTTGGTACCCTCCACTTGGATATCCGCTCCACCGGCGGCTTCCCAGTTGAGGGCGAATCGAGGCCATGGGGAGCGCATTCCGCGGCCGCTACAAGAAAGGTGAAATCATGACGATTTCCAAGGAGCGCAAGGCGGAGCTCACCGCCAAGTTCGGCAAGAACGCCCAGGACACCGGCAACTCCAAGGTTCAGGTCGCCATCCTGTCCGAGCGCATCAAGGAGCTGACCGAGCACATGAAGTCCCACCAGAAGGACTTCCACACCCGTCGTGGTCTGCTCATGCTGGTTGGTAAGCGTCGTCGTCTCCTCTCCTACATCAAGAAGAACGACATCAATGAGTACCGTGAGCTCATCAAGGAGCTCGGCATTCGCGACAACATCCAGTAGGGATTTGTGCATGCAGGGGCGTCCGCTGGGCGCCCCTTTTCATGTTGGGCCCCTATCACGGCGATAGGGGTCCGGGCCGGCGCCAATGCGCCGTCCAAATGGGGAGAGGGGCCTCATGTGCCCGCCCCGCAACCGATCGGCGGGAGGGTCCCGCCGACCTAGAGAAGCCCGCGCGCAAGGGGCGCGTGGGGATAGGAGTATTCATGACACTCGTAAGCAAGACCTTCGACCTGTTCGGCAAGACCTACGTCTTCGAGGTCGGCGAGCTCGCCAAGCAGGCCACCGGTGCCGCGCTCGTCAAGCAGGGCGACTCCACCGTGCTCACCACGGTCGTCGTTTCCAAGGAGCGCAAGAACTACGACTTCTTCCCGCTGACCGTTGACTTCAACGAGAAGATGTACGCTGCCGGCCGCATCCCGGGCGGCTACCTCAAGCGTGAGGGCCGTCCCTCCGAGAAGGCCACCCTCACCGCCCGCATGATCGACCGTCCGATCCGCCCGTCCTTCCCCGACGGCTTCCGCAACGAGGTCCAGGTCGTCGCCACCTCCCTTGTGGCCGATCAGAAGAACCCGGTCGACGTGATCTGCGTCATGGGCGCCTCCCTCGCCATGACCATCGGCGGTGTGCCGTTCGAGGGCCCGCTGGCCTGCGTGCGCATCGGCCGCGACAAGGAGACCGGCGAGTTCATCGTCAACCCCACCTATGAGGAGCGCGAGAACTCCGATCTCGATCTCGAGCTCGCGGGCACCCGCGACTTCATCTCCATGGTTGAGGCCGGCGCCGAGGAGGTCTCCGAGGAGGACATGCTCGCCGCCATGCAGTTCGGCCAGGAGGCCATCGGCGCCTTCTGCGACGCTCAGCTCGAGTTTGTCGAGGAGTGGGAGCGCGTCAACGGCCCGATCGTCAAGCGCGAGTACCCGCTCGACCAGCCGGTCGAGGAGGTCCACGACCGCATCTTCGCCCACTACGACGAGATGGCTGCTGCTCTGCGAGACGCCGACAAGCTGTCCCGTCAGGACAAGGTTGCCGAGCTCAAGGAGGCCATCAAGGCCGAGTTCACCGAGGAGGAGCAGCTCGTTTGGGAGCGCGAGATCCCGGTGAACCTCAAGAAGCTCGAGAAGACCGCCATGCGTCGCATGGTTGTAGAGACCGGTGAGCGCGTCGACGGCCGCAGCGCCGCCGAGATCCGCCCCATCATGGTCAAGGGCGACTACCTGCCTCTGGTTCACGGATCCGGCCTGTTCCAGCGCGGTCAGACCCAGGTGCTCTCTGTGCTCTCGCTCGGCATGCTCAACGAGGGTCAGCGTCTCGACACCATCGAGCCCGTCGATGGCAAGCGCTACATGCACCACTACAACTTCCCGCCCTACTGCACCGGCGAGACCGGCCGCATGGGCACGCCTAAGCGCCGCGAGATCGGCCACGGCAACCTCGCCGAGCGCGCTCTGATCCCGGTCCTGCCCGATGAGAACGAGTTCCCCTACGCCATCCGCGTGGTGTCCGAGGTCATGGAGTCCAACGGCTCCTCTTCGATGGCTTCCACCTGCGGCAGCTGCCTGGCCCTCATGGACGGCGGCGTGCCGATCAAGCGCCCCGTGTCCGGTATCGCCATGGGCCTCATCCAGGAGGAGGGCAAGACCGTCGTCCTGTCCGATATCCAGGGTCTCGAGGACTTCCTCGGCGACATGGACTTCAAGGTGACCGGTACCGAGAAGGGCATTACCGCGCTGCAGATGGACAACAAGGCCACCGGCCTGACGTTCGACATCCTGCGCACTGCCCTCGAGCAGGCCAAGGAGGGTCGCGCCTACATCCTCGACAAGATGCTCGAGGTCGTGCCCGGCCCGCGTGAGGAGACCCGCACTACCGCGCCCAAGATCCAGTGCATCACCATCCCGACCGAGAACATCCGCGATGTCATCGGCAAGGGTGGCGAGACCATCCGCGGCATCCAGGACGAGACCGGCGCCTCCATCGACATCCACGAGGACGGCACCGTGTACGTTGGTGGCGTGGGCGAGTCCGTCGCCGCTGCCATCGAGCGCATCGAGCTCATCGTCAAGGTCCCCGAGGTGGGCGAGGAGTACACCGGCCGCGTTGTGTCCATCCAGCCGTTCGGCGCGTTTGTGAACCTGCTGCCCGGCAAGGACGGCCTGCTGCACATCTCCCGCGTTGCCCAGGGCCGCGTTGAGAAGGTCGAGGATGTCCTGAACGTTGGCGACGAGGTCAAGGTCAAGGTCATCGAGATCGACGACCGCGGCAAGATCTCCCTGGATCGCCTCGAGAAGCCCGAGACCCCGGCTGGTTCCGGCCGCGGTGAGGGCGAGGGTCGCGGCGAGCGTCGCGAGCGCGGCGATCGCCCGGGCCGTGGTGCCCGCGACACCGGTGCCCGCGGTTTCGACCGTCCCGCCCGTCGCGAGCGCGGTGACCGTCCCCGTCGTCCCGGCGACAACGGCGGCCGTGCCCCGCGTCGTCATCACGAGGCCGAGTAGCGACTCGTTCGATTTCGTCGAATTTGCATAGTGCGACTATGGGCCCGGGGATAAACCCCCGGGCCCATATTGTGTGTGGTGTGGTTCAGTATGTAGACGGCCGTAACTGAATGAGCAGGGGCTCTCTTCAGGTTTCGCGCAATGCCTCAACAAGAACGGATCAAAATTTGCGATTCGTCACGCCTGTGCTTACAAAAATCGACTATGTGTACCTAGCGGGGTTCCATGGTTCGCTTTTTGTTCTTGATTGCTCCAAAGTTGGAAGAAAATAATGAACATCTGTTAGAGAAAACCGCAAATTGAAGGGTCGTTTTGACTCCGTCGGTGGGAAAGTCGTACGACTTAATTGGATCTATCCGGCCTTCTCTCTCTGAACCGTGTCGAAATGGTACACATTGTCGATTTTTGTAAGTGAAACAATCGAAGCAACATCTCTCCTTGGTCCCAAAATGAATTCGGGGCTTAGATACTGGCCTGTTTTTCCTTCAGATGACTGGCCAGGATCTCAAGAGCGTGCGCATAGCCGGAAAGGCCTTCACCTGTGACGCGCGCGAAGCACGCCATTCCGGCATAGGATACTTGCCGAAAGTCCTCACGCTCCTCAACGGCGGAGATGTGAACCTCAACCGAGGGGATGGCGACTGCTTTGAGGGCGTCGAGGATCGCTACGCTCGTGTGCGTGTATGCAGCGGGATTGATGACGATGCCGTCGATGCTTCCGTATGCCTCTTGGATACGGTCAACGATTGCCCCCTCATGGTTGGACTGGAATACTTCGATTCCGTTAAAACCAAGCTCATCGGCCGCGTCCTGGCATATCTGCACGAGCGTTTCGTAGTTGTCCGACCCATAGATGCCAGGTTCGCGGATGCCGAGCATGTTGAGGTTCGGTCCATTAATCACGAGGGCCTTCATAGGTACATTCCTTTCTTGGACGGATGGCGGAACGTGCCATTGGGGACGTGCCCTTTTGGCACACGCTGCTTGCGGATGCGTGCCAAAGGGGCATGACTCCAATGGTACGGCGAAGCAGCGTTCATGCCGCATGCTAAAGCATCGGCGGGAGGGCGGACATGAGTGCGGCGGCGGTGTTTGCGGCGCAGTCGGTAGAACTAACGGTGAGATCGGCCCATGCACGGTATATGGGCATGCGCTGCTGGGCGAGCTCCTCGATGCCGTGTTTGGCGGTGAGGGGACGTCCCTTGGTCGCAAGTTCTTCGAGCGGACGGTCAAGCATGACAATAAGGCTGTTCTGATGAAGCAGAGGGTAGTTCTCATCACGCGTGACAATGCCACCGCCACAGGAGATGACGAGTCCGGACTGCCCGGCAATGCGAGCAAGTACCTCGGTCTCACGGATGCGGAAGGCTGTTTCTCCCTTGCGCTCGATAAATTCAGCACAGCTCATGCCGAGCTCATTGGCGAGGGCTTGGTCGATGTCGACGTGCTCGCGCTTGAGCAGCTTCGCGAGATGCTCGCCTACGCGTGTCTTGCCGCATCCCGGCATGCCAATGAGGGAGATGTTCTGCTCGGTAGCGGAGAGTCGGCGCGTCACGTCGACTGTCCTCTCCATGTCGATGACCTCGCCCGTGTAGCGCTCGACTGCCTGCGCTGCCTGGGCAACCAGCATGAGAAGTCCTCCGGCGTACGGGATTCCCCTGCGTTCGGCCTCCATCATGAGGGCCGTGCGTGCGGGGTTGTACACGATGTCGACGAGACCCTCAAGCTTTGGAAACACGTCGAGGGAGCAGGGCGCGGCGGGGCATGTGGGGAACATGCCCACGGGCGTGCAGTTGACGGCGAGGGCGGCATCGGAATGGAGGTCCAGATTCGCATAACTGTTCTCGCCCGTGCGATCGATGGACACGGGGTTCATCTTCAAGTCGGCAAGGACCATCATCGCGGTGGAGCCGGCTCCGCCCGATCCGCCGAACACCACGGCTTTTTTGCCAGCCAGATCGAGGCCGAGGGACTCTACGAGCACCTTGAATCCGTAGTAATCGGTGTTGTCGCCGCGAAGACGCCCGTCCGCGAGGCGCGTTACCGTATTGATGTTACCCATGCGCCGCGCAATGTCCGAAAGCTCATCCATATAGGAGACGAGCTCTTTCTTGTAGGGAATGGTGACGTTGAAGCCCTCCCACACATCGGAGCGTACGAACACTTCCAGCTGATCGGGCTCGCGCTCGAATTTACGGTAGTCAAGTCCAGCGAGCTCGCGGTATATGACAGGGGTGTAGCTGTGTCCGAGTATGCGGCCCAAAACGCCGTATGGTCGTTTGATGACATTCATGGCTGCTCCTTCGTGGACGCACGTGGTTGATTATGAGTCGAGCGTGTCAAACGGGGACACCCCCTTGGCACGCGGTGGGATCAGAGTACTTCGAGATAACTGCCGAAATAGTGGAAACTACTACAGACGTCGTCGAGGCCGTCGAGCAGTGCACTGAATTCAGGGCTCGTAGCGGGGCATGCGAGATCGAAGTAGAACGTGAACTCGAAGTCACTTCCGGGGACGGGGCGGCTCTCAAGTTTCACGAGGTCGATATTCAGGGCGTAGATGCGTTCCAGCACGCGATACAGGGCGCCAGGTTCGCTTTTGAGCGTGAGCTGGATGGACGTCTTGTTGGCGCCTGGGTACACGGCGGGCTCCCGCGCGATGACGACGAACCTGGTGTAGTTGGCATCGGAGTCTTGGACGTTGCACTCAATGGCGTTCAGGCCGTACAGCTCGGCGCATGGCAACGACGAAAGTGCGGCAAGGTCACGCCTGCCCGAAGAGGAGACGAGCTCGGCGGCGCGGGCGGTGTTCTCGCATACGGTCGTCCGCACACCGAGTTTCTCGAGGTAGCCAGCGCATTGGTTAAGTGCCTGATTGTGGGAGATGACCTCTTTGATCTCATCGCGCTCAACGCCGGGGAGGGCGAGCAGGTTGTGGTCGATTTTCAGCCGCAGCGCCCGCACGATCGAACATCCGTAGGAGCCAAGCAAATCGTACACGGCGTTGACGGAGCCCGCTGTGGAGTTCTCGATGGGCAGCACGCCGAATTCGCATGCACCCGAGACAACGGCGCGAAACACTCCGTCGAAGGTGGGGGAGAAGCTGATGTCGGGAATCGAGAACAGCCTGCTGGCGGCGATTTGGCTGTAGGCCCCTTCGACCCCTTGACAGCACACGGAGACGCGAGAGGGAAATGCGCTCTCGAGCGGCAGGAAGGACGAGCGGACGCGCTTTGACACCGCGTCTGGTCGCGAGGCATGCATGATGTTCAGCTGTGCTGCCTTGTTCATGCTCATGAGCAGGGAGAATAGGGCGACGGCCTGGTTTTCGAGGCCTTCGGGCGCCTGTGCGGCTATATGGGCGAGTTTGGCGCGCTCGCGCGCGGGGTCGAAGACCGCCTTGCCCATGCGGATCTTGCTTTGCGCGACATCACGGGCGAGTGCCATACGCTGGCAGAACAGGTCGAGCATTTTCGCGTCGATGGCGTCTATCTTCGTGCGAACTTCGGCGAGATCCATGTGTTTCCTTTGGCAATCGGGGGTTGCGGGGTGTCATTGGGCGTGCCAAAGGGCGCGTTGCAGGTGGCACGCCCAATGGTATGTAACACCAGCGTTATTCAGCTCGGGGCGTTTGGTGTGTGAATGCAGACGTGCCTTCGGCCTCGAGGAGCGCGTCGAACAGGGCAAGGGCGCAGGCGGCCTCAGCCACCGGGACGGCGCGCGGGACGATGCAAGGATCGTGGCGCCCGCGCACCACAAGGTCGGCATTCTCCATATGGTCGAGGTCGACGCTGGGTTGGTGTCGCCCGATGGACGGCGTGGGCTTGAGGGCCATGCGCCATACCACGGGCAGGCCGGTGGTGATGC
>NZ_DAWDUX010000049.1:7546-14826 GCF_052346665.1 Collinsella sp. | reverse complement strand
AACCTCCCATCTCGAGGACTTTATTTTCCAGTCCAAGAAATGGGAGGCAGTTCAAACTCAACCGCCCTTTTGCCTGCAAGCCGCCAGCTGCAATCGCAAGTGAATTAACGCGGGTGGCTTGCGCGCCATTTGCAAACCCCAGGTCGCAGGTCTTCGCCATTCGTGAACAAAGTGAGTAGTCTCAGGTGGCTTGCCCATGAGTTGGCGTAAGCCTGTTTAGCAAAAGGCTAATCGGACACGACAGGCCGCCCGCATGGCGACGGCGTTTCCCGTGCGGGCACAAACAGCCCTGCGTGCCCTGTCGCGCGATATCCCAATGCGACGTTCAGAACCCTACCCGCCAAGCAGCCACCTCGCGAAATTCAGCACGAGCACGCCCTCCCGGGTATGGGGCTCATGCCTCGTGCGAGTGATGAGAATCTTCGGGAATGCATCCCCGATGGATAGAATCGGCGCAATCTCCCTCTCGAGCGTCGAATCGGCGCCGATATCGTCGCTCACATACACTCTCCTTCCCGGTTTCGAAACCTGGAAGGCAGTATGCGCAAGGATGCGTCGAGGTGCGATCCCAGTCGTACCATGCCAGCAGAGATGTCGAGGCACATTCGTTCATGCTGCAATGCGGGCATCGGAGATGAAAAAAAGCCCGTCGGGTAGTCATGGGCGTGCGGGAGCCCGCATCAGTAACCTGCCTCCTCGGTTGTCCCTTCTTTGCATGGTCGTCTACATAAAGGAGGAACCAGCCATGCAGATCAGCATGCTTGCCCTTCTTGGGTCACGGACCGGGGAGGCGAGGGCCTCCGTCGGGACCGCCCCGAGCAACCGGCATATCCAAGGAATGACAAGGCTCGATCGCTGTGCTGGTCAGGATGCCGAAGCGGGCCGTCCGCCAATCGGAATGCGGGTCAGGATGCTGCAACGTGATTCCAGCTGCAGGATACGGCTCCTTTGCGGTTGCCGCAAAACCTGCTGGCAACATTCTTACTATCCGAATGATGTACGCATCCCTTGGGATCGTTTCGCCTGACCAGGGCCATCTTCAGCGCCTCATCGGCCAGCTCGGCAGGCGCCTCTTCCACGCGTAATAGCCCTGGCGGGTCACCTACGCAACCAAAGATACAAAAGGGATCGAATGGCCAGAAAGGATTGTCCTTGCCGACAGGCAATCCTTGACAAACGAGCTTCAGCCTCCTTAAAATTGCGTGGTTTGCCGAACTGAGTCAGCGAAGGAGGGGTGTCGTGGTTGGTCTTTTCCGCACGTGGATGAGCGCCTAAAAAGCGGCGCTGTTATGGCGTCGCGCTGTTTTGCACGCCATTCCACGATTGGACATAACCATGATGTTTGAAACCTCTCGGCGCAGGTCTGTTTCGCTGTGCCATTCATGGCAATTTAAGATTTGTTTCGTATGGGGCGGGGAGCTCGTGTCGACATTGACGAGCTCGATTCTCCAAATGGGTCTCATTTGGCATATCGCCCTCACGACAGGATCATCTTCCCTCCTCTCCCTGGCATCGTTAGCAGGCTTTCTGCCGATTGCTTTGTTCGGAGTCCTTGCGGGCGCCGTTGTCGACAGACTGCCTTTGAAGCGTGTTCTCATCGGCGCCGACCTCTTCGTTGCCGCGGTGGGCGCCGCCTTGGCGATTGCCTCGTTGGCCGGCAGCTTACCTGCGTGGTCAATACTCATCGCCCTGTTTCTCCGCGCAGCTGGCACTTCGTTCTACACGCCGGCCTCCCAATCCCTCACGCCCCATCTCGCCCCGCCAGAGCATCTCGTTCGCCTATCGGGAGTGATGCAAGCGATTCAGTCCGCCGGATACATTCTTGGCGCCGCGCTCGCGGCAGTGATTTATCCTGTGGCGGGCATTACCGCCATGATTGCCCTCGACGTGCTGGGGGCGCTTTTCGCTTCTCTAGCTGTCCTCGCCGCTCAGATAGACGCAGGAGGACTCGACGAAGCCGACCGCAGCTCGTCCTTTTCCAATAAAGTTCGAGAACTTTTCTCTGAGATTTCGGACGGCTACAAGCTGATCAGGGGATACAGGGGGCTGTTCGCCATTCTTTGGTGCGGGTTCGTCTTCGCTTTCGCGTTCTCCCCACTCGCGGCATTGTTCCCAATAATGACCTTGGGACATTTTGGCGGTAGCACGGGGGATGCTGCTTTGGTGGAGGTCCTTTTCTCCGCAGGCATGCTGGCTGGGTCCGGCATTTTGGCGGCCACGGGAGGGTTCCGCAATAGGTCGCTCACCATGGTCGCCGCAATCGCCGGCTTCGGCGTCGTCGCAATCGCATCCGGATTGCTCGGCCCGTCGCTGTTCGCCGCTTTCCTACCGGCGAGCTTTCTTATGGGCGCATGCTCCCCGCTGTACGCAGGAACCCAGACTGCCCTTATGCAGGAGCAGATACCTCCTGAGTACCTAGGCCGCGTTTTTGGTCTCTATGGAACCATTATGGCGTGGGCCATGCCCATGGGCCTCGCAGCCCCCTCCGTTTTTGCGGACCTGCTCGGAGCTCCGTTGTGGTTCGTCGGCTCTGGAGCGACCATGGTACTGCTTGCGATGGCGATGCTTCTCGCTCCAAGTGTACGAAACGTGGGGAAAAGAAATACCGGGCAGATTCAATAGCCCAAGCATTCGAAAAAGAGGCGGCAGCCATCGGTTCGCGCGTCAGCCTTCAAGCCCTTGCGACGACGAGGTATTGCGCCGACATCCCACATCGCGCTCCTTATTCGCCGCCAACTATCATTTTCGGATTTGCCGGCTTGCGCAAGGCCAAAACGCTCACGCCGGCAATCGGGCAAAGGCGAAAAATCGACGTGAGCGATTCTTTATTGGCATGGCTGCGCTTCCAGAAAACGACAATACACAAAAGGTGGTTCAACTTATGGAACTCATAGTCAAAGCTAAAGACATCTTTTTGGAATATGCCGGCCGCGATATTCTGGACATCGAAGAATTGGAAATCTACCCCTACGATCGCATCGGCTTGGTAGGAGACAACGGTGCAGGCAAAACCAGCCTGCTAAAAATCCTGAGCGGCAATCTAACCATTGCGGACGCCGACGTCAGGCGCTTCGGCAGCATTGCCCTCATCGGCCAGCTCGACGAACTCGACCTTGATGCGGCTCAGGACAACGGCGAGATGCTCTCCCGTCTCAACGTCGCCGAAGTGGCGCAGGAGACGATGAGCGGCGGGGAGGAAACACGCGCCAAGATTGCCTCTGCGCTCTCCCAGCATGCAAGCGCGATCTTCGCCGACGAGCCTACGAGCCACCTCGACCAAGACGGCATCCGCCTTCTCGTCGGACAGCTCAAGGCATTTGATGGGGCCCTGCTCATCGTGAGCCATGACCGTCATTTTCTCGACCAGGTGGTAGACAAGATCTGGGAGCTCAAAGACGGCGGTATTTCCGAATTCTGGGGTGACTACTCCGACTATCTGCGACAGAAAGAAGAAGAGCGCAAAGCTCAGGCGACTCGATACGAAGAGGCGATGCGCGAGCGCGATCGCCTCGAAGCCGCCATCGAAAAACAGCGGAAAAAAGCACGGCAGGTCGACGCCAAGCGGAAGGGTGCGAAAAAAAGCAACGAGTATGCAGGTCGCTTGGGGCATCAGAAAACAACCGGCACCAAGCAGAAGAAAATGCATCAGGCAGCTAAGAACATGGAGAAGCGCCTCGAAGCGCTCGAAGGGATCGAGGCCCCAGATAGCATTCGCGCCGTGCGCTTCCGCCAGAGCAAGGCCCTGGAACTGCACAGCAAATTTCCCATCTCGGCAGATGATTTCAGCTTGAGCTTCGGCAACTGCGTGCTCTATGACCACGCGAAATTCGAGATACCGCTCGGTGCCAAAGTGGCCATCACCGGTGGCAACGGTACAGGAAAGACCAGCTTGCTGAAGGCAATCGCTCGACGCGCCGACGGTATCAACATCTCTCCCAAGGCAGAGATCGGTTACTTCGAGCAAACAGGCTACAAGTTCGACGCCCGTCAGTCTGCGATCTCGTTCATGCAGGATGGTTGCGAGTACAGCATGACCGAAATCCGAAGCGTCCTCGCCTCTATGGGAATCGGACCGCGTGACCTGGCAAAGGACGTTGGCGTTCTCTCGGGAGGCGAAGTCATCAAGCTGCTGCTCGCGAAGATGCTGCTGGGCAGATACAACATCTTGCTCATGGACGAGCCTGGAAATTACCTGGACATCAAGAGCGCCGAAGCCCTCGAGCAGATGATGAGCGCCTATGCCGGAACGATAGTGTTCGTCTCCCACGATAAGAGGCTGGTCGAGAACGTCGCAGACATTATTTACGAAATAAAGGACACCAAGCTAGTCAAAATCTTTCAGCGCGAATAACCCTAAATGAGCAGGAAATAATCCCCGAACGGAGACAAGGGAGTAAAACGGCAAAGAAAGAGCCTCCGTCCCAACGCAGGGAACGGAGGCTCTTTAATCGCTTTTACTCATCTCCGTCGCTGGTGGCTTTGTCATGACTCTCGTACGAAACGAAACTCAGCGGCATAGTGCGGCACTCAAAATCGCAGGTCAGAACCCTGTCGTCCTACTCCCACTCGATGGCTTTGGTTCTGTCGTCCCGTCATTCCAGTTGCATCCAGTTTTCGGCATCGACATGGAACGCGTGCCGCCGAATGCCGCGATGTCGCGTTTCGTCGGCTTCGGGGACAAAAGTTGGGACAACCTCAAAAACTTTTTCCAAACTCAGGGCATTGAGTTTTTGTTTTTGTCCCAAAGGAGCTTCCGGCCGTGATTCGGGTGCCCGATTGGGCGGAATCGCCCGTTTCTGAAACTCAACCGCAGCATCACGCGCAAGCCACTCGCAACAACTGCAAATGATTGGTCGCGGGCGGCTTCCAACGCGATTCCAAAGCCGCAGGTCAGGCGACTGCGCTGCTGACAGGGAAAGGGAGTCGTATCAGGCGGCTTGCCCATGAGTCGACGATGAGGCCTCCATCGAATGTCGAGAACATGCTGGTAAAATAGGCAATACTTTTTATGACAGGAGACCGAGCATGGCCGAACCCCACGATAGGAAGCCGATCCTCACGATCGAGCAGCAGATAGAGCACCTCAAGCAGAAGGGCGTAGCCTTCGAGCTGTGTTCCGAGGAAGAGGCCGCGGACTACCTGCGCGACAAGTGCAACTTCTTCAAGCTCGCATCCTACCGCAAACTCTTCTCGAAATACGAGGGAGGCCCGCGCGACGGCCGCTACGTAGACCTCGACTTCGGCCAGCTGCGCCTGCTCGCGGCGCTCGACCAGGAGCTGCGCCACGCCCTGCTCGGCATGACGCTCGACATCGAGCATTTCCAGAAGGTGACACTGCTTCGCGAGATGGAGGACCGCGGAGAGGACGGCTACGCCATCGTGGCCGACTACATGGCATCGCTTACCACTGCAAACAGGGAGTACCGCCTGCGCGAGCTCAAGATGAGCGGCCGCAGCCCCTACAGCTCGAGCCTCTACGCGAAGTACTCCGGCCACATGCCCGCCTGGGCCTTCCTTGAGCTCACCTCGTTCGGCACCCTCATCGACTTCGTGCGCTTCTGCGCCAGGCGATGGGGCGACAGGCGCCTCGAGGCCTCCCACTACGACCTCAAGCGCGTGAAGTCCATCCGCAACTGCGCCGCGCACGGCTCGTGCCTGATCAACTGCTTCGCCGAGAGGGGCGCCGCCCGGGGCTCGGCGTCCAGCGGCGTCTCCCGAAGGGTCGCCGCCGTGGGAATTCCCAAGGCGACCAGGAGGAAGTGGATGGGGAACACGGCCATGCAGGAGGTCGCGACCGTGCTCGTGGCGCACTCCGGCTTGGTACCCGAGGGCTCCTCGCGCTCGCGCGCCGCATCCGAGCTCGCCGAGATGTTCGCCAGGGCCGACGGCGGAACCGAGGCGCTGCCCGACAAGGGGCCCGACGCCGCAGCTCGCTCCGCGCTCGAGTTCCTTCGCAGGTTGACAGAATCGCTCGGGTTGGTAGAATAGCCTGCAGATAGCAAAACCTTCACGGTTTTAGGGGCGGACTTGCGCAAGCGACTCTGCCCTATTTTTATATTCACTCGCTATAGGAGACGGGTGATACCTGGGTCAATGACAGAACTGAGAGGCCCGGAATAATGGAGCCAGTTAGAAACCCTCGGGTTTGCGGGGCGGGATCGTGAGAGCGGTTCTGCCCTATTTTTTTCCTCCGTCTGCCCCAAACCAAGTAGTTCGAAGATAGCCTGTAGGTGTCCTCATGGGTGTCTATTATTTTTCAGGGAATCAGACGCCCGTTCATGAACGCGGCCATCGGCCGCTTCATGAACGGGCGACCGGCTTGACCTGGATCGAACCGCCTTCATCCCCGTCTAGGCGCCGGCAATCAACACCGTAAATCCGCGCGTGCTACAATGCGGGCACCAGAGATGAAAACACAGTCCCCGTCGGGTAGTCGTGGGCGTGCGGGAGTCCGCATCAGTAACCTGCCTCCTTGGTTGTCCCTTCTCTGCATGGTCATCTACATAAAGGAGGAACCAGCCATGCAGATCAGCGCGTCGTCCACCCTGACCGTATATCACGACGGCCAATTCTGGGTCGGGCTGGCGGAGCATGTCGAGGACGGCAGATACGGCGTCGCCCGCATCGTCTTCGGCACAGAGCCGTCCAACGAGGAAATCCTGCAATTCATTACAAGCAAATGGGCGAAGCTCACGTTCTTCGGCGACGAGGCCACGGAAACAAGCAAGCCCGCGAAGAATCCCAAGCGACGCGCTCGCGAGGCAGCGAAAGCCCTTAAGCGGCCCGCGGTGAGCACCAAGGCACAACAGGCGCTCGCAGCACAGCGGGAAGCGATGAAGCGGGAGTCGGCTCGAGCAAGAAGCCAGCGTCGCGCGGATGAGGCGGAGGCGCGCTTCGAGCAGCGAAAGCTGAAGCGCAAGCAGAAGCATCGTGGGCATTGATCGCCATGTGCAGCAAGGCAAACCATATACAGCAGTGGGGCCAGTTCCACTTGAAGCCGACGCCGCGTAGACGCTAAAGGTGACGGCTATGCACGGGCACGGGCGAGCCACTGCACTTCACAGCTTGTTTCTCAAGTATTTGGGACGCACACGCGGCGTTCAAAAATGCGGAGCGACTCCACATGGCTCGAGACTGAGCCGAAGTGCCCTACTTCTCGCCCTCCAGCAGCCCCACGATACGGTCGATGTCGACGGCGAAGTGGGGCCTTCCCTCGCGCTCGTAGCGGTCGAGGTACGCCTGGCACTCGGAGACAATGCGCTTGGTGTTGCCGTCGATGA
>NZ_DAWDUX010000049.1:6821-7536 GCF_052346665.1 Collinsella sp. | reverse complement strand
CTGGAGCGTCTCGTAGTAGGCCGAGCCCTCGGTCCTGAAGCGGCGCTGGTAGGACTTGGTTATGGGGAACATCTTGATGTAGTGGATGCCGTGGCGACAGCCGGGGCGCGTCGTGGGGCGGGGTGGCAACGCAAAGTACTGGTCTTTGGGCACGTTGGGGGCGATGTTGGAATGCAGCGGCACGGCGAAGTCCCTGCGCTTCCCGCGGAAACGCAGCCTCACCACCACGATGCAGGGGCGATTGTGCTTAAGCATGAGCTCGCGTTCGCCCTCGACGAGGTCGAAGAAATCCTGGGGATGGATACGATCTTCATCGGCTACGCCCCCTTCATACGAAGCGGGGCCCGCATCGCTGCAGACCCCTACAGGTGGGCGATATTCTACGCCTTGCGGCACCCCGTCGCCCACGGAGGTTAAACGTACACGTAAGCCGTACTCTGAAAGCCGCGGCTTCCGGCAAGTAGTTTATACCACGAAAGGTCGCTTTCAACGCGCATAGCTCGCAAAATAACACTCGCTGGGCCGTCACCCCTGGCCGTTACCCTCCAATCTTCATTGGAGTCAGCAGGTCAATTCATATAGTTATGGGGGTGTATCCTAAAGGAAATCAAATTAATACCCCCATAACTAAGGAATTTTCTATTCCCACTCGATGGCGTCGATTCTGCCGTCCCGTCACTCCAGTTGCACCCAGTTTTCGGTGCCGTCTCGAGCC
>NZ_DAWDUX010000049.1:0-6811 GCF_052346665.1 Collinsella sp. | reverse complement strand
GAGCCAAGTGCCGCCAGGTGACACCATGTCGTGCTTCGTCAGCTTCGGGGACAAAAGCTGGGACAGCCTCAAATACTTTTTTCAAACTCAGGACTTTGATTTTTTGTTTTTGTCCCAAAGAGCGCAGCGGGGCGCCTTAGGAGGCTCGATAGCGCTGAAAACGCCCGTTTTGAAACTCAACCGCCCTTTAACCCGCAAGCCGCCAGCTGCAATCGTAGGTGAATTAACGCAGGTGGCTTGCGCGACATTCGCAAAACCCCAGGTCGCAGGGCTTCGCCATCGGCGGGAAAGGTGAGTAGTCTCGGGTGGCTTGCTTATAAGTTAGTGAAATCCTGAAACGTGACAAGACTTATTACACGAATGATGTCGCCAGCTTCGGGATTGCCTCGTCGTCATAATATCCTTTGAGCTAACGAGGATGCCAGCTACGGGGTTGTCGATTTTCTGATGCATTAATAACCAGGCAAAGTCGGATAATCATATGAGCGGAGAGCACAAAAAGATAGCAGCTCATTAAGACAAATATCCTTGGCAGAATGCACTCCGGTGACTAGGATGACGACAGATGAACGAGGAGGACAGAACGATGCCATTACTCAGCGAGCGGTCGCTCGAATCTATTGCAAAGATGTTCGTGGGCGACGAAGGAGAGCTGTTCCACTACTTGTCGGGCCCTCAAATAGTGACATTCTTCAATGACCATTTTGACTTCCGGGACATCTACCAAGGTGGCAACGCTCCTACCAGATGGAGATACGCCGCCGGAAAGATAGCCAGTGTTGCGTCGAGCGGCCGTCTCGATCGTTTTTTCTCAATCGTTCTTGGATTCAAGTATATGGTCAGTACTTTTGGCTGCGATGAAATCGAAGCCCGAGAAAGGGCGGACAAAGCGAAGAAACGGTTCAACCAAGTACTAATCTCCGACGAGCTTGAGATAGTCGGAACAGACGGCGAGATGAAGCTTGTGGTGATTGATTCGGATCTAATCCCGATCGGGAAAGGCGGCTTTGCCGAAGCGTTCAGGCAAAAGTCAACAGGCAGAGTCCTGAAAAAGCTCATGCCCGAAGTAGCCCTTGATGCAAGAAACCGCCATCGCTTCAAGCGCGAATACGAGATAATGAATGATCTTTCGGAGCTGCCAGGGGTTCTCCGTGTCTTTGATTTCGACGAGAGCAATTGCTCCTACACGATGGAGGCCGGCGAGACCACGCTACTAGAGTTCATGGACAATCCTCTATCCGAGCAAGTCAAGATGTCCATAATCGAGCAGATAGTTGGCACCATGGCTGCCATTCACTCGCGCGGATACATTCACCGAGATCTAAGCCCCACGAATATTTTTCTACTGAGCGGCCAACTGAAGATTGCCGATTTCGGGCTTGGAAAGAACTTGAACACACTTTCATCCTACCAAACCACCAACACAAACAATTTTGGACAGTGGTTCTACTGTTCACCTGAACAGCTTGTCTATCTAAAAGATGGGGACAAAAGGAGCGATGTCTTTTCCTTGGGCAGGATTATCAACTTCGTGCTCGCCGGACATCCGACAAAAACGAATCATCGTCTTCGACCGCTGGTAGAAAAAGCAACCGCAGACGATCCGTCGAAAAGATACCAGGATGCGGCAGAGTTTTTGAGCGCGATAAAGCGAAGGTTGTCTTCGATAGCAGATGCGGACCGGGAAACGAAACTTGCGGAAAAGGCAGCACGGGGAATCCTCGACGGAGAGGTTGCCGAATGGATTCTCGAAATGACCGATGAGCAGCTGTGCTCACGGGTAGCGTCAAACCCCGCGTTCGCTAAAACGGTTGTCAAATTTACGGAAATCGACAACGGCAATGCGGCCTTTGTCATGGATGCTATCGACCAGAGCATGACGCAAGTCTGCAAGACATGGGAAGACCACGATCCATTTGCCGACATCGCAAAGTCGATTGTTTTAAGCAAGGCGCCATACGACATCAAGGAGCGTGCCTGCCAAACGCTTTCATATGTAGCATGGCAAATCAACCGTTTCCATGCCCAGCATCTGATTGAGGATATTATCACCAGCGGAATAGACCCGATGCTGGAAGACCTTCTCAACGACTCCGTGTAGATTCATTAATGCAGCGCAGGCCTGCGTTCGTCTAGGGAAAACGATACGATAGACGGCATCTTGGTTGCACCCTAGGCCGTTCACCCTTCCGCTCGCTCCCATATAGTTCGATTTCGATAAGCTGAGTCCCAACCGATGGGTGCCATTTATCCGGGTGCACCTGGGGCAACGGGCCGGTAGGCCTGCGCAAGGTCGCTCGCAGAACGCGCAACATCAAACACGACAGAAGAGGCGAACGACAGATGCCGGACTCCGGACGACAGCACCGCGGAAGACGAGCATTCCGACCACAATCGAACGAATCTCGGTCCTAGGCAGGCGCCCGCACGGGCGCCTTTTACTTTTCAGGGACTTAGCCGCGAGCTAATCGGAGACCATAGAGCACTTCAAAACGGTTCAGAACGATAATCAACAAAACCGCAGGTAGAATATGCTGTTTTAAAAATCGTCTCTTACACTCCGCAACGCTCGGAAGCGCTCCGTTCAGGATTGTTCGTAACCCCCCGACCGTCCAAACAAAGAGGCGCAGTCCAAACTTGACCTGCGCCTCTCATCAAAAAGTATTATTTGTTGTATATCAATCCAAGCATCCAAGGGATTGGCATGAGAACGGCCGCCGCCAGCAACACAGGGATGCAAGCCACGATTGCCAGCCCTCCGCCAGCTCCTCGCGAAACCGCCTCACGAGAGCATCTGGCTCACACAGCGCTGCACGGCGGCGTAGTTGGAGCCCAACCGTCGCTTGCGCTCCTCGCCGTTGCCGTAGTCGCCGTTGATGACGGTGCGTGCCAGCGCGTCGATGTCGACCTCGCCACTGCCGGACGAAGAAGAACCGCCGGAACCACCGCCGAGAGAATCCGGTTCACCTCGGCCTGCACCTCGAAGTAGCGCGAGCCCAGGGCCCGTTTACGCGCCTCGCCGTTGCCGAACTCCTCGTTGATGACGCGCCACGCCAGGCTCGCCACGTCACCCGAGGGCGCAGAGCCGCCACTGCCGGAAGACCCCGCAGCCACGGTGTCCGAAGACCCGGCGCCTCGGCAGATGCGCGGGCGCAGGGCCGCCCTGCGCCCGGCGGCGATGTAGGGCGCGGGGCAGATCTTGTCGGTCACGTCGTAGCGGCGGATGACGCCGCCCTCGGAGATGCCGTAGCGCTTCATGAGGGTCTGCACGAGCCAGGCGAGCTTGCCCGCCTCGACCTCGCTGTAGTCCTCGCTAGCGCTCACGGCCTCGATGCCGACGCTGCGGCAGTTCATGAGCCAGTTGCCGGCGTGCCAGGCGGTGTCGCCCTCGGCCACGCTCTGGTAGATCTCGTCGGTGATGTCGCCCACGAAGTAGCGGGCGGACGACCCCTGCCGCTCGTTGTGCGAGAAGTAGATCGCGTTGTTGCGGGCCGACGCCAGAGTCGCCGTGTAGTGGATCACGATGCGGTCGATGGCGTGCGAGCGCCTGCGCGTCATGCGGTCGCTGCCGCACTGCTTGAACAGGATGCTATGCCCCATTGGCGCTGACCTCCTTGAATCCCGCGTCCTCGCCCTCCTCGGGCTTGAAGTCGCTGGGCGTGTCGGGCTCGCAGCCGGGCTCGCGCAACTCCTCCCAGCGCTCCTCCTCGCTTGCGTACTCACTCATAGGAATCGCCCGCCTTTCCCAGCTCGGCAATAACGGGCGAGAGCACGGCCATCACCATGGCCACGCACAGCGCGCGCCGCGTGGGGTCGAGCACGGCCACGCCCATGAGCAGGTCGACGTTGGCCACTACGACGCCCAGGACGCCCTGGACGACCGTGCGCATAAAGCGCCACTGCCGCTCGTTGCTCGTCAGAAAACGGTTCATCTGCCGCTCCTCTCCTCAAGAGCGTCAACGTCGCGCCTGACCACGGCCATGTCCTGCTCGAGCTTGTAGGTGCGCTCGATGAGGCAGTTGTGCTTCTCAACGCGCCGCGCGAGCTCGTCAATCTTGAGCTCCATCACCGCGCGGCTTCGCGAGTTCGACGCGATCACCCCGACCTGCGTCACGACGCCGATGAGCGCCACCGCAATAGACTCCACAAGGACCTCCCAGCAGAACATGGACCAACTTCAACGGCCCCATCATCCGCTGCGGTCACAAATCAGCTGGTAGCTGAATCGCTGCTATAAAAAGCGAGGTAAAATAAGAAAAAGCACAGTAACGATTGTTCGAAAGAGTCGCTAACGGGAGGTAGAAATGGAAAGCCGGCTTTACGAGGAGGGGTACGACGAAAGTCTCTTGAGAGCTGTAGCGGCTCTTAACGAGACTCCTGCATCCACGGAAGCAATCCTGGGCCTGTTGCAAAAACACTGGGATTTGCCTCGAGGAGAAGCGGAGCAGCTGTTGTCGCAGGAACGCTACGAAGGATTCTTCCAGCGTGATTTCGCAAGATACCTGACGATGTACGAAGGCTTTTCCAAAGAAAAGGCAAGGGCATATACGACTAGCCACATGAACCTTCTGGCTCTGCGAAAAATCGAAAGGCCGTGGGCTATCGAGTACAACAGGCTTTATCGCCAGATCGAAAAGCAGAAGCCTCAAATAAAGGGGAAGGTTCACCTATCTTCCGAAATCGAGGAGTAAAGCAGTTCTCGCTACACGCCGCCGCATCCCATCGCCTAACCCACACCACGGGGGCGGCGCGCTCACCCCTGGCAGCAGCGCAGGAAGGGCGCCTGCGCAGCTGCCAGGGGTGCCATTATGCTCAGTCCCAAGCCGCTACCCGGCAGTGAGGTAGCCCGCCTGCCCCTCGCGGTCGATGTGGCACATCGCGTACGTCGTCTGCTTAGAGTCGTAGGTCGTGCCGTTGCCACCCGCGATGGCCTTGCAGTTGTAGAACGTGGAAGAGCCCGTGCACCCGCTCGGCAGCCCCCAGTCGGCATCGACCAGGATGCGCTCAAGGGCGGTGCAGGCACCGAACGTGTAGAGCATGCTAGAAAGCGACGCCAGACTCATGCCCCGCAGATCGAGCTCGGTGAGCGCGGAGCACGAGTTGAACGTACGGTTCATGTAGGCCACGCCGCGCAGGTTCGCCATGCCAGAGACCGAGGTCAGGGCGTTGCAACTGTAGAACCAGTAGTTCAGGTTCACGTTGGCGACCCTCGATGTGTCGGCGGCGATGGTCACGCGCTTCACGCTCTTGCCGAACGAAGCCCAGGGCGTCGCCTGGATCGCGGCGTACTTGGCGTTGGCGCAAAGCGTGTCGGAGGCCAGCACCTCGCGACCTGTCGCATCGGCCTTGGCGAACCCGATCTTGAGCTCGCCGTCGGCGAACAGCGTGGCGTTGAGCCAGGTGCGGACTTCGTACTCGGGGTCAGTCAGAACGCCACCCGCCCCCAGCTTGAGGACGGAGGCGCCGGAGGTCTGGAACGGCACGAAGCCGTCGGTGCCGCCCATTGAGTTCGATTTGAGTTTCACGGGCCCCGAAACGTCCCCGTTTCGGGGCCCGGGGACAAAAATCGCACGTCTACTCACTTGGGATAAATCCTTACTCCCATTCCTCCGAATACCGCCCAGTGCTTTGCCATCTTGAAACACTGGGAGTAAATAGCGAAATAGCAGGTGAAAGGGAGTAAAAGACCAAAGAAAAAGCCTCCGTCCCAACGCGGGAACGGAGGCTAGGAAATCGTTTTTACTCACCGCCGTCGCTGGTGGCTTTGCCATGACTGTCGTACGAAACGAAACTCAGCGGCACAGTGCGTCACTCAAAAGTGCAGGTCAGAACCCTATCAGCCTACTCCCACTCGACAAATTCAAGTATATGAGGAAGTATTTCTCTTGAATTTACAGGTAAAATATTCGCAAATTTGCTAATATTTTACCTGCTATTTTCGGCTGTCAATTTTCTTAGTATCAAAATACTATCACAAGAGGCTGGAAAATGCAACAGAATTATGTGGAGCTCTACATAATTCTGTAACCTTCTTTGCTGTGGTGTATCAAGTAATCTTACTGAACATATGGCGCACCTTGTCCAGGCGGCTGTTTGGACGGCGGGGCTGGATGACCGGCTCGCCGACAGCGGCCTGATACCCTTTCAGTTCTGTAAGACATACGCTCCGCCCGTTGGTGTAAAAGGCCAGATCAGTACGGTATGCCTGTATATAGCGGGCGGGAATTTCGCCAGTAAAGACAACTTCATCCTTTTTTACCTGGGCCGTTTCGATAGCGGCACAGTATTTTGGCGCATCGTGATAAGCCCTGGAAAGGTATTCCTGGGGCGCATAGAGGGTGAACGAGAGATAAGGTTCCAGCAACTGCGTTCCTGATTTCTTCAATGCCTGTTCCAATACAATCGGGGCCAATGAGCGAAAGTCCGCCGGCGTGCTGACCGGGCTATAATAAAGCCCGTATTCAAAGCAAATCTTACAGTCCGTTACGTTCCAGCCGCACAAGCCTTGTTCCAGCCCGTAACGGATACCATCCATGACAGCGTTTTGAAAACTCTGGTTCAAGTATCCCAGGGAAACCCGGCTCTCGTATTGTACACCGGAGCCAAGCGGGAGCGGCGTAACAGACAGCCCGATGGATGCCCAAAATGGGTTGGGCGGCACCTCAATATGGATAGTGTGGCTGGCTGCTTTGAGCGGCCGCTCTAAATAAATGACGGTAGGTTCCTTCACCGCTGTTTCAATCTTGTACTTTTCTGCCAGCAAAGCGGAAACAACCTCCAACTGCACCCGGCCCAAAAAAGAAAGAATGAT
>NZ_DAWDUX010000048.1:0-15543 GCF_052346665.1 Collinsella sp. | reverse complement strand
CACCAACTTCGACCCCTCCAGCACCTCCTCCGCTCTCGCTTGCGGCACCAACTGGCATGTCGTCGAGGGCCTCTATGGTCTCGACTTCCATGACTACAGCGTGTTCAACGAGCTTGCAGCCGACGATCCCGAGCAGGTCGACGACACCACCTTCGATATCGCCCTGCGCGAGGACGCCAAGTTCTCCGACGGCAATCCCGTCACCGCAGACGACGTCGTCGAGTCCTTCAAGCGCGCCAACGCCGACGGCAACATCTACGTTCCGATGCTCGCTCCTATCGCCGATATCGTGAAGAAGGATGACACCACCGTCACCGTTACCACCACGGTCCCGAACTTCTCGCTGCTCAAAGAGCGCCTCGCTATCGTCCGCGTGGTTCCCGCCTCCTCCACCAAGGAGGACATGACCGCCAAGCCCGTCGGCTCCGGCCCCTGGATGTATGAGACCATCAGCGACTCCGTTGTCGAGATGGTTCCCAACCCCGAGTACAACGGTGATCACCCGGCTCTCGACGAGAAGCTGCACTACGACATCCTCGTCGACCCGACCGCCCGCGTTCAGGCCCAGCAGGAGGGCACCACGCTCGTTATGGAGATGGTCACCGCTGACGCCGTCGAGCAGCTCGAGGCTGCCGGCTGCCAGATGGACACCGTCGACGGCTTCGGCACCCGCTTCATGCTCTTCAACACCCAGAAGGCCCCGTGGGACAACGTCAAGGCCCGTCAGGCCATCATGTACGCCCTCGATTACGACAAGATGATCGAGAACGCGTTCGCCGGCCTCGCCACCGCCCCCACCTGCTACCTGCCCAGCAGCTACACCAACTACCATGAGGCCGCCACGGTCTACACTCACGATGTCGACAAGGCTAAGTCGCTTCTGGAGGAGGCCGGCGTGACCGGTGGCTCCATCAAGCTCCTCACCACCGACAACGAGCAGGTCAAGAGCATGTCCGTCCAGGTTCAGCAAGACCTCAAGGAGCTTGGTTTCGAGGCTGAGATCGTGACCCGCACCTCCGCCGACACCTATGCCGACATCGACGGCGGCGGCGACTTCGACCTCCTTCTCGCCCCTGGTGATCCTTCCTGCTTCGGCGCCGACCCCGACCTTCTCATGAACTGGTGGTATGGCGACAACGCTTGGATGAAGGTCCGTGCCCGCTGGAGCGAGTCCGCTGAGTGGAAGGAGCTCACCGAGCTCATGGCTTCCGCTCTCGGCCAGACCGGCGATGAGCAGCAGGAGACCTGGAACAAGTGCTTCGACATGATCGCCGAGCAGGCCGTCCTCTACCCGGTGCTCCAGGTCAAGACGGTCACCGCCTCTTGGCGCGACACCCCGAACGGCGAAGGTGTCCGCATCGACGGCTTCAAGGGTATCGGCACCACCGGTATGTCCTTCATCGACTGCGCCACGGTTTCCGAGTAGACCGCATCACCGCAGTTCGCCCATCCTCTGTGGATGAGATGAGTACATGAACGTGGGGGGCTCGGGAGACGTGGTCTGCCCGGGCCCCCCACAAGTCATTTGCAAGTGAAGAGGGGGAAGTAGTGAATAACCTTTTGCGCCTCATCGGTCGACGTCTCGTCGCGCTGCCCATCATGGCACTCGGCGTCACGCTGCTGGTGTTCGGCCTTATGTCGTTCACCGATCCGAGTATTCCTGCCCGCAATGCGCTTGGAGAGGGCGCATCGCAAGAGGCAATCGAGCAGTATATGGACGAGCAGGGCCTCAACGACCCGCTTCCCGAGCGGTATGTCAACTACATTGGTGGACTGCTGCAGGGTGATTTGGGCACGTACGGTGCCGGCCGCACGCCCGTTATCGACCGCATCTCGACGGCTTTGCCCGTTACGATGCAGCTCACGTTCATCGGCTTGATCATTGGCGCCGTCGTCTCGTTCGTGCTCGGCGTCATCGCCGCCCTGTATCGCGATAAATGGCCCGATCAACTCATCCGCGTGTTCTCGATCGCCGGCATCGCCACGCCGTCGTTCTGGTTCGCCGTTTTGCTGATTCTGCTGTTCTCGTCTTACATGGGTGTTCTTCCGGCGTCCGGCCCGCTGCCGCACTTCACCGCCAATCCCGGTGGGTACCTGGCCCGTATGCTCATGCCCGCCGTCGCCCTCGCGTTCCCGCTCACGGGCCAGATGACCCGTATTGTGCGTACCGCCATGGTCGAGGAGCTCGATAAGGATTACGTGCGCACGGCCCGCGGCGGCGGCCTTCCCGAGTTCGTCGTCATCGCACGCAACGTGTTGCGTAACGCCCTCATCACGCCGGTCACCACGCTCGGCCTCAAGATCGGATACCTCATGGGCGGTGCCGTCGTCATCGAGGTCATCTTCAACCTGCCCGGCATGGGCACGGCCATCCTCGCTGGCATCACGGGCGGCGAGACCATGCTCGTCCAGGGCGTCGTCATTGTCGTGGCTCTGGCCTTCGTCATCATCAACATCGTGGTTGACATGTTGTACCTGCTCATCAACCCGCGCATTAGGACGGTGTAGGCCATGGTTAAGATTCGTGAAGAGCAGACCTCCAAGCTCGAGGAGGCTGCTTCCAAGGGCATGAAGTTCGGCGGCTTCAAGAACATGAAGATGAGTAGCAAGATTTCGCTCATCCTTCTCGTTCTTGTGGCACTCACCGCCATCTTGGCTCCGATCATCGCGCCGCATGACCCGCTCGAGATCTTCACGGCGCGTCAGGCTCCGGGCAACGGTTTCTTGTTCGGTACCGATGACAAGGGCCGCGACATCTTGTCCCGCATGCTGTACGGCGGGCGCTACTCGCTCGTCATCGGCTTTGGCGCCACCCTGTTCGCGTTGTTCTTCGGCTCGATCATCGGAGCCATCGCCGCGGTTGCCCGCAAGAGCATCTCCGAGGTCATCATGCGCCTGCTGGACATCATCATGTCCGTGCCCGGCATCGCCCTCGCCGCCGTCCTCGTGTTGATCTTGGGCAACTCCGTTCCCGCGATCATCTTCTCCATCGGTTTTATGTACACGCCGCAAATCGCCCGCATCGTGCGTGCGAACATCGTTTCGGAGTACGGTGAGGACTACGTTCGCGCCGTCATTGTCTCCGGTGCCCAGGCTCCGTGGATCCTTATCAAGCACGTCCTGCGCAACTGCATCGCCCCGATTATGGTCTTCACCGTGACCCTCGTGGCAGACGCCATCATCTTCGAGGCCTCCCTGACCTTCATCGGGGCCGGCATCACCGAGCCCACGGCCACGTGGGGCAACATCTTGGCAGATGCTCGCGGCGGCGTTCTCGCCGGTCGTTGGTGGCAGGCACTCTTCCCGGGCATCGCCATCATGGTCACCTGCCTTGCTCTGAACATCCTATCCGAGGGCCTCACCGACGCCATGGCAGCCAAGCCCGGCGCAATGGTCGCCACCGATGACGAGGACGCGGAGTCCCGCCGTGCCGACGATATTCTCGCCTCCGACCCGGTTCGCGCTTACGCCGAGCAGGCCGAGAGCCTCAATCGCCGCCTGGCTGCCCTGCGCGACGTGGAGCTCAAGCGCACGGATCGCCACGTACCCGACTTGAGCGTCCCGCCGCTGCTGCGGGTCAAGAACCTCTCGATCAACTTCGACCACCACGGCGACGTCAATGTCGTCGACAGCGTGTCCTTTGACGTGCGACCGGGTCAGTGCATGGCTTTGGTGGGTGAGTCCGGATGCGGAAAGTCCATCACCACCAAGGTCATCATGAGCCTGACCGATGCCGATGAGCATATGACTGGCGAGGTCCTCTTCGATGGTCAGGATCTTCTCAAACTGACCAAAGAAGAGCACCGTCAACTTCTCGGGCACGAGATCGCCATGGTGTATCAGGACGCCTTGTCCTCGCTCAATCCCTCCATGCTCATCTCGGCTCAGATGAAGCAGCTCACGAGCCGTGGCGGCACCCGTTCCGCCGAAGAGCTCCTCGAGCTCGTCGGCCTCGATCCCAAACGCACGCTCGAGAGCTATCCCCACGAGCTTTCTGGCGGCCAGCGCCAGCGTGTGCTCATCGCCATGGCCCTCACCCGCGATCCCAAGCTCGTCATCTGCGACGAGCCCACGACCGCCTTGGACGTGACCGTCCAAAAGCAGGTCATCAAGCTTTTGAACGACCTGCAGTCCCAGCTCGGCTTCGCCATGATCTTCGTCTCCCATGACCTCGCGCTCGTCGCCGAGGTGGCAAGCGAGATCACGGTCATGTACGCCGGCCAGGTCATCGAGCAGGCGCCTACCAAGGAGCTCCTCACCAACCCGATCCACGAGTATACGCGCGGCCTGCTCGGCTCAGTGCTCTCCATCGAGGAGGGCGCTAAGGACGGCACGCGCCTGCACCAGGTTCCCGGTTCGGTCCCGTCCCCACAGGACTTCCCCAAGGGCGATCGCTTCGCTCCGCGCTCGAGCCATCCGACGCTCGGCCTAGACGTCCATCCCGTCATGAAGCAGCTGCCCGGCAAGAACCACGTGTTCTCCGAGTTGCCTGACGCGTATCTCAAGGAGAACGGCCTCACGCCGTATCTTGAGAAGATTGCCACCACGACCGCACAGGAGGTGATGTAGATGAGCGCCGCCGCTGAGAAGGAGCCGATCATCTTCCTCGACGACATCTCCGTCACGTTCAAGACGCGCACCGGCTCGCTTTTGCATCCCAATCTGGTGCACGCCGTCAATCACGTCACCATCAAGCTCATGCCCGGCGAGACGATCGGCATTGTGGGCGAGTCCGGTTGTGGCAAGTCCACCACCGCGAACGTCATGTGCGGCCTGCAGTCGCCGACGTCCGGCAAGGTCTATTTCAAGGGCGAGGACGTGACCAAGCGCACTGCCGACCTGCGTCGCAAGATGGGTCGCGTGGTCTCCGTCGTCTTCCAGGACCCCGCCACCGCGCTCAACCCGCGCATGATCGTTCACGACCAGCTACTCGACCCGTTGCTCGTCCATAAGGTCGGCAGCACCGCCGAGCAGGAGAAGCGCATCAAGGAGCTCGTCGAGCTCGTCGGCCTGCCCAAGAGCGCGCTTCGTGCCATGCCCGGCCAGCTTTCCGGCGGTCAGCGCCAGCGCGTCGCCATCGCCCGTGCGATGTCGCTCAACCCGTCCGCTATCATCGCAGACGAGCCGACATCCGCCCTCGACGTATCAGTCCGCGCACAGATTCTGAATCTGCTCACCGATCTTAAGAAGGACCTGGGCCTGTCGATGATGTTCATCTCGCATGATATTCAGACGGTTCGCTATATCTCCGATAAGATCGTCGTCATGAATCACGGCCAGATTATGGAGGAGGGGCCGGCAAAGCAGGTCTTTGAGAACCCGCAAGACCCCTACACAAAGATGCTGCTCGGTGCAGCGCCCTCGCTGCTTCACCCGAACCTCGGGAAATAAGCGGCTGTCAGTCGCGGCGCGTACGGGCCTCGTGCGCGCCGCCTTTCTTCGCGGGCATGCGCGAAGTATGCCTTTTGCGAGCCAGGTATGATAGATGCCCGGCGTGTGCCGGGAATACGGATAAGGAGTACACAACAATGGCTAACAAACTTTATCGTGGCGTCATCCCGCCGGTTGTCGTCCCCGACACCGAGGACCGTCAGCTCGACGTCGCCTCGTTCGAGCGCAATATCAACCGCATGATCGAAGCGGGTGTCGACGGCCTGTTCTTCCTCGGCTCCTCGGGCGAGGTCGTATTTTCGACCGACGAGCGTCGCGACGAGATCATCCGTGAGGCCGTTCGCATCGTCGACCATCGTGTTCCCGTGTTCGTGGGCATTATCGATACCGAGACCGAGCGCGTGCTCGAGCACGGCCGTCGCGCACAGGAGCTTGGTGCCGATGTCCTCGTCGCAACCTGCCCGTTCTATGCCCTTGGTGGCCTTGCCGAGGTGGAGGAGCACTTCCGCATCCTGCATGAGGAGCTCGATCTTCCCATCTTTGCCTACGACATCCCCGTGTGCGTCCACACCAAGCTTCCTTGGAGGCTCCTTGCCAAGCTTGGTGCCGAGGGCGTTCTCGCCGGCGTCAAAGACTCCTCCGGCGACGACATTTCCTTCCGCTATCTCTGCCAGGAGAACGAGAAGCTCGGCCACCCGCTGAGCTTGCTCACCGGTCACGAGATCGTGGTCGATGGCGCATATCTCTCCGGCGCCGATGGTTCCGTGCCCGGTTTGGGTAACGTTGACCCTGATGGCTACGTGCGCATGTGGAAGGCCGCCGAGGCGGGAGACTGGTCGACGGTCAAGCTCGAGCAGGATAAGCTCAACGAGCTCTCCCATATCTTTGATTGTACCGATGGCGTGCAGGGTTACGGCGCGGGTGTGGGTGCTTTCAAGACCGCCCTCATGCTCATAGGTATCTTTGAGTCCAACCAGATGCTTCGCCCGGTCAAGGCACTCGAGGGCAAGAACGTTGAGGCGATCCGCGAGGTCCTCGCTGTCAGCGGCCTGCTGTAAGATTCGGCAAAGTCCGACCGCGTGCACGTTGAAGGGCACGCGGTCGGTACGTGTATTGGGAGGTTGAGCATGTCTCTTGAACCCCGCTACGTGTGTTCCGTCGATATCGGTGGTACCAAGATCGCCAGCGCCATCCTTGAGTATCCCGCTTCGGGCGGCCGCCCCCAGGTGGTGTATAGCGCCGAGGTGCCCACGTGCGCCCAAGAGGGTGGCGAGGCCGTGTACGCGCGCATCGAAGGCGCAATCCGTGCGGCGCTCGAGGAAAAACCTGAGCTCAGGGTGCTCGGCGTAGGCTTGGGTTCGGCTGGCGTGGTCGATCCCAAGACGGGGGCAATCGCCTATGCTAACGCGATCATGCCCGGCTGGAGTGGGATCGAGCTTGGGCCGCGTTTGCGCGAGGCTCTGAATATGCCGGTCGAGGTCATAGGCGATGTGCAGGCACATGCGCTGGGCGAGGCCCATTGGGGCGCGGGCCGCGGCCATTACTCCGTGTTGTGTTTGGGTATCGGCACGGGCATCGGCGGCGGCTACGTTGAGGACGGTCGCGCCATGCGCGGCTTCCACGGTGCCGCCGGCCACATGGGTCACATCGAGTGCACGGCTGCGGCAGGCATCGACTGCGCCTGTGGGCGTTCGGGCCATCTCGAGTCCGTGGCCTCAGGCACTTCGATCGGGCGCATGTTCGATGAGCGCTACGGTCGAGTGGATGGAAGCCGTCCCTCAGTGGGCCGCGACGTCAACGATCTGTGTTGTGCTGGTGACGAGCGCGGCGTCGACGTCATCCACGATGCCGGCTTTTCGCTCGGTGCGAGCCTGGGCTCCCTGGCCAACATTCTCGACCCCGAGGTGATTGTCCTTTCCGGTGGCGTCATCCATGGCAAGGACGGTTGGAGAAGCGTCACTTGGCGCGACTCCATCCGTGAGGGCTTTGCCAGCCAAGCGCTCGACCCACTGCTCGACACGCCGATTCTCATCGGCACCCTCGAGGGCGAGGCCCCTCTTATCGGCGCCGCCGAGAACCTTTTAGCGTCACTTTAGTCGGGCGGCTTTCCACTGCACCCCACCTCGCCCTTCAATCGTCGGGTGCCGCACGCCGGGCGTGCGCCCTCCTCATTCAAGGCGATCTGCAGCACTTGGGAAGGCCTTGGAAACCCCATACATCCGGGTAGATTTAACCTGCAAGGAGTAATCCTATGAACCCCATTATTGAATCGCTTAAGGGCAGGCTCATTGTGAGCGTCCAGGCATACCCCGGCGAACCACTGCGTACGCCCGAGCACATGGCGGCCATGAGCCGCGCCTGCGAGCTCGGCGGGGCGGCCGCCATCCGCTGTCAGGGTCTTTCCGACATCGCGGCCATCAAGGGCCGCGTGGAGATTCCCGTCATCGGCCTGTGGAAGGACGGACACGAGGGCGTCTATATCACCCCGACGCTGCGCCATGCCCGCGCGTGCATCGCCGCCGGTGCCGATATCGTTGCCATTGATGCCACGGACCGCCCGCGCCCCGACGGTAAAACGCTTGAGGACACGGTTCGCCCCCTCAAGGAGGAGGGCATCCTGCTCATGGCCGACTGCATGACCATCGAGGATATCCGCCGTGCCGTCGAGCTTGGATTCGACCTCGTGTCGACCACGTTGTCGCACAACAAACCGGCGATCGAAACCACGCTGGACGAGGGTCCGGACCTACCGCTGCTGCGTCAAGCCACCTCGGAGTTCCCTAACCTGCCCATCATTTGCGAGGGTCATGTCCACACCCCCGCCGAGGGCCGCGCCGCCATCGACGCCGGTGCCTGGGCCGTGGTGGTGGGCACTGCAATCACGCACCCCACAAGCCTCACCAGCTGGTTCAAGGCCGCGCTTGAGGAGTAGGCCCACCTGTCGGCCGGGGATATATTCTCTGCCGGCGCGGTTCCGCTTCGCTCCACAAAACACCCTCCAAGAATATACCCCCGGCTTTAAGGCGATATTGACGATCGAAAATGCCCCGCCTCATGTGAGGTGGGGCTTTTTACTGAGAAGGCTCATGATGCCGTAACGCGAAAGAGTGGGGCATATCATTCCGCACACAGTTTCGCACGAGCCGGGACTGTTTGAGCACGGGGATGATATGCCCGCCCTCTCGAGCAGTCGACCAAGTAGGTATACTGGTAGCAGTTGAACAGGAGGCACCATGTCAGATTCGAACAGCATCACCTCGGCTGAGCTTGCCGATCGCGTACCGGACATCGTCATCATCACGGGCATGTCGGGCTCGGGCCGTACGCAGGCGATGCACGTGTTCGAAGACATGGGTTACTACTGCATCGATAACCTGCCGCCGAGCCTCATCTTGCAACTCGCTGAAATCATCGGCATCAACTCCGGCGTGGGGCGCCACCTATGTGTGACGAGCGACCTGCGCAGCCAAGGCCTGTTTGACGAGTTGCTCGATACCATCGACTCACTGCGAGCTCATGAGATGACCTGCAAGGTCGTGTTCCTCGAGGCCTCCGATGAGGTGCTCATCCGCCGGTACAGTGAGAATCGTCGTCGCCATCCACTCGCGAAGCAGGGCGATACCACGGCAGATGCCATCCAGCGTGAGCGCATCGCCCTTTCGAGCATACGCGAACGAGCCGACATGGTCATCGATACGAGCCGCATGCGCACGTCCGCCCTGCGCAAGCGTCTCCAGACCGCTTTTTCCGAGCTGACCGACCAACAGCTCATGGATGTCCATGTGTTCTCGTTCGGCTTCAAACACGGCTTGCCCGTCGAGGCCGATCTCATGATTGACGTCCGCTTCCTGCCCAATCCCTTCTACGACCCCGAAATGCGGACACTCACGGGCCTCGATGCAATGGTGGCGGACTTCGTGATCGAGCATCCCAAGACGAAGGAGTTCCTCGATGCGTGGTTCAAGCTTCTCGACGTCGTGATGCCGGGTTACATCGCGGAGGGTAAGCCCCAACTTTCCATTGCCGTGGGCTGTACGGGCGGCCAGCATCGTAGCGTTGCCATTGCGGAGGCGACCGGCCGCTATCTCGAGCGCCAGCACTATCACGTGGGCATCTCGCATCGCGATCTTGCCAAGGCGAACCTCAGGGGGTAGTCCGTGTCGTTTACCGCCGAAGTCCGCGACGAGCTCGCGCGCTGTGCGCCCGAGTGCGCATACTGCGACGTCTCCACACTCTCAGCGCTCGTGCGCGTGTGCGGCACCCTTTCCATCACGGGCAAGGGAGGCTATCAGCTGCAGGTCGCCACCGAGACAGGTGCCGTGGCACGTACGATGATCGAGCTCACGCACAAGATCCTCAAGCTCAAGACCGATCTCACGGTCCGCCGATCGATTTTGCATAAAGTCCGTAACTACCTCATCGTCCTGCCCGACCAGCCCGACCTTGAGAAGGCCCTCGTTTTACTGGGGATTCTCGATCGGTCGGGGAGCCTGGTCCAAGGGGTGCCCCGACATGTCGCCAACCGCGCCTGCTGTCGAAGGGCCTTTGTGCGTGGGAGCCTCATCGCCGGCGGGTTCGTCGCCGATCCCAAGGGCGACTTTCATTTGGAGATCGCTGTGCAGGGGGAGCAGTTTGCCCACGACCTTGCGAGCCTCATCGCGGGCATGGGCGTGAAGGCGCGCGTCAACCCCCGTCGCGGCGCGTATGCGGTCTACATAAAGAGCGCGGAGGACATTAAGCGCTTGCTCTCGCGCTTGGGTGCCGAGCGCGCAGTGTCTGAGATCGAGGACGCCCGTGCGGTCAAGTCGGTCAAGAACGAGGTGAATCGCCGGGTCAATGCCGAGCTTGCAAACCAGACGCGGTCGGCTGGCGCTGCGCAACGGCAACTCGAGCTCATTGAAGCTCTTGAGAAACTGGGCTTGCGGCGCAGCTTGCCCGAGGGACTCGAGACCTTTTGCGCGTTGCGCGAGTCCCATCCAGACTTGTCTCTCAGAGATCTGGGGGAGCTTGCGGATCCGCCGCTTTCGAAATCGGCCTTGTACCATCGCGTCTTGCGCCTCGAGAAGATGGTGGAGGAGGCGCACACGGGCACCGCCGAACCGTGACCCCCTGCTTGAAGGCTCATGGCGGGGGAGAAAGATACGCTCAGACATGATGAAGCGTTTCAACAGGCGAGATTTATTCGAAAGTTCCCAATCCCGCGAATGAGCAAGCGGAAAACGGTTATATTTGGTGAGTGGTTAGTTTTCGGACTTCAACGGCGGGCAGGGAGCCCGCGGGAGGTCCAATGAAAGGAGACACACATGGCAGTTAAGGTTGCTATCAACGGCTTCGGTCGTATCGGTCGTCTGGCCTTCCGTCAGATGTTCGGTCACGAGGGCTCCGAGATCGTCGCCATCAACGACCTCACCTCTCCCGACATGCTCGCGTACCTGCTGAAGTACGACTCCACGCAGGGCAACTACTCCCGCGATCACAAGGTTGAGGCCACCGAGGACTCCATCATCGTCGACGGCAAGGAGATCAAGATCTACGCCGAGGCTGACGCTAACAACCTGCCTTGGGGCGACCTCGACGTCGACGTCGTGCTCGAGTGCACCGGTTTCTACACCTCCAAGGCCAAGGCCCAGGCTCACATCAACGCTGGCGCCAAGAAGGTCGTCATCTCCGCTCCTGCGGGCAACGACCTCCCGACCATCGTCTACAACGTGAACCACGAGGATCTCACGGCTGAGGACAACATCATCTCCGCCGCTTCCTGCACCACCAACTGCCTCGCCCCGATGGCCAAGGGTCTGAACGACTTCGCTCCCATCGTGTCCGGCATCATGACCACCATTCACGCCTGGACCGGCGACCAGATGCCGCTCGACGGCCCGCAGCGCAAGGGCAACAAGCGTCGTGGCCGCGCCTGCGCCGTCAACATCGTCCCCAACAGCACCGGTGCCGCCAAGGCCATCGGCCTCGTTCTCCCCGAGCTCAACGGCAAGCTCATCGGTGCCGCTCAGCGCGTTCCTACGCCGACCGGCTCCCTCACCAACCTCTACGCCGTTGTTGACAAGGAGGTCACCGTCGATGAGGTCAACGCCGCTATGAAGGCTTACGCCGAGACCATCTCCGAGACCTTCGCCTACAACGAGGACGACATCGTCTCCACCGACATCATCGGCGAGACCCACGGCTCCATCTTCGACGCCACCCAGACCATGTGCAACCCGCTGGGCAACGGCCAGACCCTGGTGCAGGTCGTCTCTTGGTACGACAACGAGAACTCCTACACCTCCCAGATGGTCCGCACCATCAAGTACTTCGAGAAGTTCGTCGCCTAAGTTGAGCGGCTTCTCTCGCATCTAGACCAAGCGTCTATAGGAGGGCGCGGCCTCATGGCGTATGCCCGGGGTCGCGCCCTTTTTACCTGCAAGAGGCGATACCGCCCTTGCTCGATACAGAAAGGATTGGACATGGCTTTCACTAAGAAGACCGTCCGCGACATCGACGTCGACGGCAAGCGCGTCCTCGTCCGCGTCGACTTCAACGTGCCGATCAAGGATGGCGTCGTGGGCGACACCACCCGCATCCAGGCCGCTCTCCCGACCATCAAGTACCTGGTCGATCACAACGCTCGCGTCATCCTCATGAGCCACCTCGGCCGTCCGGATGGCACCGGCTTCCAGGCTGAGTTCTCCCTCGAGCCCGTTGCCGCCAAGCTCGCCGAGCTCTCCGGTCTTGACGTGACCTTCGTTGCCGATACCTATGGCGAGAAGGCCGCCGCTGCCGTTGAGGCGCTCGAGGCCGGCAAGGTTCTCGTGCTCGAGAACGTCCGCTTTGACAAGCGCGAGAAGAAGAACGACCCCGAGATCGCCAAGATCCTGGCCTCCTACGGTGACGTCTTCGTGCTCGACGCCTTTGGTACCGCTCACCGCTCTCAGGGATCCGTGGTCGGCCCCGCCGCCTACCTGCCCGCCGTCGCTGGCTTCCTGCTCGAGAAGGAGGTCGACACGCTGACCGGCATCTTCGCCGCTCCCGAGCGTCCCTTCGTCGCTATCGTCGGCGGCTCCAAGGTCTCCTCTAAGATCGGCGTGCTCGATCACCTCATCGATTCTGCCGACACCCTGATCATCGGCGGTGGCATGGCCTACACCTTCTTCCTGGCCAAGGGCTACAAGACCGTCGGTACCTCCCTCAAAGAGGAGGACTGGGTCGAGCGCGCTGCCGAGATGCTCAAGAAGGCCGAGGACAAGGGCGTTCAGATTCTGCTTCCGATCGACAACGTCGTTGCCGACCACTTCGGTGAGGACGCTACCGGCGAGGTCGTCGCTTCCGACTCCATCCCCGAAGACCGCATGGGCATGGACATCGGACCCAAGACCGAGGCGCTGTACGCCGAGGCCATCAAGGGCGCCAAGACCGTGTTCTGGAACGGCCCCATGGGCGTCTTCGAGTTCGATAACTTCGCCCACGGCACTCAGGCTGTTGCCGAGGCTGTTGCCGAGCTCAAGGACAACGGTGGAACGTCCATCATCGGTGGCGGCGATTCCGTCGCGGCCGTCAACAAGTTCGACCTTGCCGACAAGATGAGCTGGATCTCCACCGGTGGTGGCGCTTCCATGGAGCTCGTCGAGGGCAAGGCTCTTCCTGGAGTGGAGGCTCTGAACGATGCCGAGTAACCGTACCACCTTTATTGCGGGCAACTGGAAGATGAACAACGACCGCGAGGAGGCCAAGGCTCTCGCCTCCGCCCTCGTCGAGGCCCTGCCCGAGGTTCCCGCGGGCGTCGAGGTGTGCGTCTGCCCCCCGACGATCGATCTGTGCTGCGTCTCCCACAAGCTTGACGGCTCCGCTGTCAAGCTCGGTGCCCAGAACGTCTACTTTGAGGCCAAGGGTGCCTATACCGGTGAGACCTCCGTTGCCATGCTCAAGTCCGTTCCGGTGCAGTACTGCATCATCGGTCACTCCGAGCGTCGCGACTACTTCCGCGAGACCGACGAAGATCAGAACAAGAAGGCCGCCGCGCTCATCGCCGGTGGCATCGTTCCGATCTTCTGCTGCGGCGAGCCCCTTGAGGTCCGCGAGTCCGGCACCTATGTTGAGCACGTGGTGGCTCAGGTGAAGGCTGGCTTGACCGGTCTCGAGGTCACCGATCCTTCCCAGCTCGTTGTCGCTTACGAGCCCATTTGGGCCATCGGCACCGGCAAGACCGCCACTGCCGATGATGCCCAGGAGGTCTGCGGCGCCGTGCGTGAGGCTCTCGCCGAGATCTTCGGCGCCGAGCTCTCCGAAGGCATCCGCGTTCTGTACGGCGGCTCCGCCAAGCCCGGCAATATCGCCGAGCTCGTGGCCAAGCCCGATGTGGACGGCGCCCTCGTGGGTGGCGCGTCCCTCGTGGCCGAGGACTTTGCTTCGATGGTCGTGAAGGCCGCGGAGTAGCACCCGTTAGGTCCCGGGCCGTGGCGCAGCGCGCTGCGGCCCACTCTTTTGAAAAGGGGATAATTAGCCATGGCTAACCATCATCTTCCCGCACTCCTGTGTATCATGGACGGCTTCGGCCTTGCGCCCGAGGGAGCCAACAACGCCGTGAGCGCTGCCAGCACGCCGTTCATCGACGGCCTGTACGCCAAGTATCCGCATACCACCCTCGGCGCCTCTGGCGAGGACGTCGGCTTGCCCGACGGCCAGATGGGCAACTCCGAGGTCGGCCACCTCAACATTGGTGCCGGCCGCATCGTGTTCCAGGAGCTCTCCCGCATCAACAACGCCATCAAGGATGGCTCGATCAAGGAGAACGAGGTTTTCGTCAAGGCCATGGACGACGTTGCCGCTACTGGTAAGACGCTGCACCTCATGGGCCTTATGAGCCCTGGTGGCGTGCACTCCATGCAGAGCCACTGCGAGGCGCTCGTCTCCATGGCCGCCGAGCGCGGCGTTAAGACCGTGCGCATCCACTGCTTCATGGATGGCCGCGATGTCGACCCGCAGTCCGGCGCCGGTTATGTATCCGAGCTTGTCGCCTTCCTGGGCGAGTTGTCCGAGAAGACCGGTTGCGATGCTCGCGTCGCCACCGTCTCCGGCCGTTACTGGGCCATGGACCGCGACAACCGCTGGGAGCGCATCGAGCGCGCCTATGACGTGCTCGTGAACGCTTGCGACGCCGATGCCGACCCGGTCGAGGGCATCAAGGCCTTCTACGAGAAGGATCCGCGCGGCGACGAGTTCGTCGATCCCTTCGCCTGCCACAACGAGGGCATTCACGCCGGCGATGCTGTCATCTTCTTCAATTTCCGCCCCGACCGTGCCCGTCAGATGACCCGCGCCTTCACCGATGCGGAGTTCGACGGCTTCGAGCGCGAGAAGATCGCCCTTTCTCACCTTGTGACCATGACTGAGTACGACCCCACGTTCGACGTCGAGGTCGCCTTCCCCAAGACGTTCCCCGAGAATGTCCTGGCCGACGTCATCGCCGCCAATGGGCTTAAGCAGCTCCACACCGCCGAAACCGAGAAGTACGCCCACGTGACGTTCTTCCTGAACGGCGGTATTGAGGAGCCCAAGGCCGGTGAGGAGCGCGTGCTCGTGGCTTCGCCGAAGGTCGCCACCTACGACCTCAAGCCCGAGATGAGCGCCCCGGAGGTCACCGAGAAGCTCGTCGCTGCCATCAACGAGGATCGCGCCGACTTCTACATCGTGAACTTCGCCAACTGCGACATGGTGGGCCACACCGGCGTGTTCGAGGCTGCCGTTAAGGCTGTCGAGGCCGTGGACCACGCGCTGTCCCAGGCCATTCCGGCCATCCAGGCCAAGGGTGGCTTCGCGCTCATCACCGCCGACCACGGCAACGCCGACCACATGTACGACGTGGTTGACGGCGAGAAGAAGCCCTTCACCGCGCACACCACCAACCGCGTGCCGTTCATCATCGTGAGCGACACCGCTAAGCTCACCGGCATCGAGGATGGTCGCCTGTCCGACATCGCCCCGACCATGCTCACCATGGCCGGCCTCGAGCCCAGTGCCGAGATGACCGGCCGCGTGCTCGCTGTCGAGGAGTAGCCGGACTCGCCAAAAGCCCCCGGCCCTTTTGGTTGGAAAGCTGTCACCTGTTCGAGGTGGCAGCTTTTTTCTTAGGCATTGGGTACAAGGTGGAACACGCGGGCC
>NZ_DAWDUX010000047.1:13582-16798 GCF_052346665.1 Collinsella sp. | reverse complement strand
AAGCCTAAGGGGGTGTGCGCCAGTGTATTTCAACGGTACCTACGATCGAAATCTCGATGCGAAGGGACGTTTGTCGCTGCCGCCCGCCTTCAAAAAGCAGCTCGAGGGTCATGTGCGCGTCCTTCCCGCTCCTGAAAAGGAAGTCGATGCCCTGTACGTGTTCACTGAGGACACGTTCAAGGTCTGGGTTGACTCTGTGTTTGAGGCAAAGGGCGGGTTCAATCCCACCGACCGTTCTCACCGCATGGTCAAGGAGGCTCTGTACGGCGCGGCAACCACACTCGAAATAGACTCCGCCGCCCGCATCAGCCTTCCCGAGCATGACCGCAAGAAGGCTCACCTGGATCGCGAGGTCACGGTCGTCGGTGGCGACGACCGCCTGGTGATTTGGGATCGCGAGACCTATGCGGCACGTCAGGCTGAGACCGAGGATATCCTCGCGGGCTTCTTCGATTAGGAAAGGCCTTATGGACGCGAACGGGGGACAGGTACGTTGACACCTGAATATCGGCATGAACCAGTCATGCTCCAAGAAGTGCTCGAGCAGCTCCAGCTCGCAAGCGGGTCCGTTGTGTGCGATTGCACGCTCGGCGGTGCCGGTCACTCGGTGAAGATGGCGGCGCAGGTTGGACCCCAAGGGCTGTTGCTCGGGATCGACCAGGACGACATGGCGCTCGAGGCGGCGGGAAATCGGCTTGACGTCGAGGCCCCGGGTACGCCCCACAAGCTCCTCAAGGGAAACTTCGGGGACTTGGACGAGCTCCTGTGCACAGCTCAGGTGCCCGGCGTCGATGGATTCCTGTTCGATCTGGGTGTCTCGAGCCCCCAACTCGATATCCCTGGTAGGGGTTTCTCGTACAACGAGGATGCCCCACTCGACATGCGTATGGATCCGGGAACCAACACCCTAAACGCAGCTGAGGTCTTGAACACCTATACCGAAGCCGACCTCGCCCGGATTCTTCGCGTTTATGGAGAGGAGAAGTTCGCTCGCCAGATCGCGCGTGAGATCGTGCGTCGTCGGCAGGTGACGCCGCTCCAGACGACGGGAGACTTCGTCGAGGCGATCAAAGCCGGTATACCGGCGGCGGCGCGTAGGCACGGAGGGCATCCGGCCAAACGCAGCTTCCAGGCGATTCGCATCGAGGTCAACCATGAGCTCGATGTGCTCGAACGCGGCCTCGAGGCGGCGGTTCGTTGGTTGAACCCGGGAGGTCGCGTATGCGTCATCTCGTACCACTCGCTTGAGGATCGCATCGTCAAGCAACATTTCCAGGAGCTCTCCAAAGGATGCACCTGTCCGCCGGACATTCCGGTGTGCGTGTGCGGGAACGTGCCGATAGTCAAGGTCACCACCCGCAAACCGCTAGTTGCGACGGCCGAGGAGGTCGCCCGCAATCCACGCGCGAGATCGGCGAAGATTCGCTGCGCAGAGCGTCTATAGCTCCGCGTTCGCCATCCGTTCGTCTCGCGCCGCTCGTATTGTCACTGCTTCCGGGACGGAGGGTTGCATATCATGGGTTACCACACCTCAAACGCAGCATATGCCTATGATATGCAGCCCGAGACGTATGCCGGGCACGCTTCCGCCCCCACACCTTCTGCGCGTCCTCGCCTTGATGTCGTCACCGGTGCGGGCCGTGAGGCGAGCCAGGAGGTCAGCCCCCAGTTCACGCATTGCGTCAAGGTCTTCGCCGTGCTCGCGGTTCTGTTCGTCGCGATTGGCGTCTTCCGCGTGGCTCTTGCCGGCCTTACCACCGCAACGCTCAACAACGCCGCGACCCTCTCCAACGAACTTACCGAGGCTCAGGAGCAGAGCTCCGAGCTTGAGGTCATGCGTGCCGTGTATGGCTCGTCCACGCGCATCCGCGACCTTGCTGAGGGCTACGGCATGGTTACCGCGGACAGCGGTATCACGCTCGATTTCACCGAATATGTCGATTCGAGTGCCGACACCGGCGCGAGTGCGCTCTCTGCGCTCGGCCAGTAGTTGGGCGGCACGTCTTCATGTCTTCGAATTACGATAGGAGGCGGGGCTCCGGTCGCACGGGCGGCTCGCGTGGCGGTGCCCAAGATGGGCTCCGTGGCTCGCGCAGCCCGCGTGGTGCGCGCGGTGCACGTGAAGAGTCGCGCGGGCGCGACGCCCGCGGCTCACGCGACCATCGAGACACCCGCGTCAAGACCGATCTGCTTCATTCCGACTTGGCGCATGAGAACATCTCGCGCCACGGCTTTCTCATGGGCGGTTTGGGGCTCGCCGGTCTGCTCATCACGGCGCGCCTTGCCGATTACCAGATCTTCAACGCAAACCGCTACCTCGCCGAGGCGGATGCGCGCCGCATGATAAGCCAAACGCTCTACGCCAAGCGCGGTACGATTTACGACCGCAACGGCACGGTGCTCGTCTCGAGCGTCGAGTGCAAGAACGTCTATGTGAATCCGCAACTCATTGAGAAGAAGCAGCGCAAGAAGGCGATCGCCGCACTCGTTGACGTTTTGGGCGTCGATGAGGAGTACGTGGCCGATCTCTTCGACCAAGACACGACCTTCGCCTATGTGAAGCGCCAGGTTGATGACGAAGATGCCGAGTTGCTCGCACAGAAGGAGATCGCGGGCATCGAGTTCGAGCCGTCAATCAAACGCGTGTATCCGAATGGCACGCTGGCGTCGCAGGTGCTCGGCATCGTGAACGTGGACAATGTGGGCGTTTCGGGCCTCGAAAAGCAATATGACGAGATATTGACGGGCGTGAACGGCTCGTTGGTTCGCGAGCGCGCCTTGGATGGCACGTTCATCGCCGGTGGAGCGTATAAGAAGATCCCCGCCCAAGATGGCATGGACATCGTGCTTGGGATCGACGCGAATATCCAGCGCGTCGCCGAGGACGCCATTGCCGAGGTGGTGGAGCGCGTGGGCGCCAAGAACGGTTCCGTTTTGGTGAGTGATCCCACGACAGGCGAGATCATCTGCGCGTGCTCGTATCCCACCTATGATCCTACGGACTTGGCAAACGCCTCGAACGAGGATCTCAATCTGCGCGTGGTGACCGATGTCTACGAGCCGGGCTCGGTCTTTAAGTCCTTCGTGGCGGCCGCGGGAATCGAACACGAGGGGATGACCCCCGACACCGCCATGGACGTGCCCGCCATGGTCCGGGTGGGCGATGACGAAGTCCGTGACGCCGATAAGCGCGATTATGGCCTCAATATGACGCTG
>NZ_DAWDUX010000047.1:0-13572 GCF_052346665.1 Collinsella sp. | reverse complement strand
ATGCGGCGCTCCTCGAATACAGGGTTCGTCTTGGTGGGCGAGAAGATCGGTGCGGACGACTTCGACCAGTACGTCATCAAGGACTTCGGGTTCGGCACCTCGACGGGCATTGATTTTCCGGGCGAATCGCTTGGCATCATCAAGGGTCGATCCGAGTATGATGGCGCGACCCTGGGTTCGATGTCGTTTGGTCAGGCGCTTGCCGTCGAGCCGGTGCAGATGGTGCGCGCCATGAGCGCGATTGCGAACAAGGGCGTCATGACGACCCCTCATTTCCTCAAGACACGTGCCGGGCAAGAGGTCGATTGGACCGATGGCGAGCAGCAGGTGCTGAGTGCTGAGACCGCCGCCGCCGTTGCGGATATGATGCGAACGGTCGTCGATGAAGGTACCGGCACCGGAGCGCAGGTCTCCGGTTACGAAATCTCGGGAAAGACGGGAACCGCGGAGCGCGCCGTGGAGGGCACATCTGGCTATCAAGAGGGAAACTACATGTCTTCCTTCATGGGTTTCGCGTCCACCACTGATGCGCGCGCGATGTGCTACATCACGCTTTACGGCACGGCTGCCGGCTCCGATGCGGCGACTCCGGTGTTCAAGACGATCATGGAGACGGCGTTGCCGGCGTTGGGCATCAAGCCCACGCGATAGGGTTCACACAGCCTGCACCACATCGAAGGGCGGGCGGGGTACCATATCACGTTGCAAGGAACGCGATCAGGAAGGGTTACCACTTAATATGGTTGAGATCGCAGTCAAGTACCTCGAGAGCACCACGGGCGCGCGCCGCGTCGCGGGTGATCCCGATCGCGTATGCCGCGGCGTCGTCATCGACTCCCGCGAAGTCGGGCCGGACGCCATCTTCGTCGCGTTCCCCGGCGAGCGCGTCGATGGAAACGATTTCGCCGCCGCCGCTATTGAGAAGGGCGCCGCCGCCGTCGTGATGACGCGGGAGCCCGACCAGACTCTCGTCGACGCCGCCCACGCGCGCAATTGCTCGTTGTTGACCTGCGACGACCCCACCGAGTTCCTCTTGCGCCTCGCCCAGGGCTACCGCGCACGCCTGCACTGCACCGTGATCGGTGTGACGGGCTCCATCGGCAAGACCACCACCAAGGACGTATTGGCCGCCTGTCTGGCAAAGCGCTTCCGCGTTCACGCCACCGCGGGCAACTACAACAACCTTATCGGCTTGCCGTTGACCATCCTGTCCGCCCCCGCCGACACGCAGATGCTCGTCCTCGAGATGGGTATGAACGATTTCGGCGAGATCGCTCGCCTCACCGCGTGTGCCCAACCGACCTTTGCCATCATCACCAAGGTGGGCACCTCGCATATCGGCATGCTCGGGAGCCGCGAGGGGATCGCCCGCGCCAAGGCCGAGATTCTTCAGGGCATGCCTCCGAGTGCCGAGAACTTCGAGGGGCACCATTCCGCCCTCGTGCTGCACGGCGAGGATGATTTCACCCCGCTCATCATCGAGAAGTATGCGCGGCCTCGCGGCATCGATGTGGTGCTTGCGGGCACCTCGACCGATGATGACGTCTATGCGACCCATGTAGAGCTTGATGAGACGGGGTGTCCGCACTTCGACATCACGTTCGAGGATGGCTTGAGCTTCAAGACGCACCTGTCCATTCCGGGTGCCCAGTCGGTGCCCAACGCGCTGTTCGCCGCGACCGTTGCGCACCGTCTCGGCGTTCCGGGTTTCGAGATCGACGAGGCGTTTTCCTCGCTTGCACTGACTGGCCGCCGCGCGCAGGTCCGCCATGCGACCTGCGGTGCCCGCGTTATCGACGATTCGTACAACGCCAGCCCCGAATCCATGGCAGCCGGCCTCAACTTGCTCGAGAGTCTTCCGTGCTCCGGCACGCGTATCGCCATCTTGGGCGAGATGGGCGAGATGGGCGAGGAGGCTCCGCGTCTCCATGCGCTCACCGGTGCCTATGCCGCCGCGAAGCGTCCCGGCCTGCTCATCTGCGTGGGCGGTGAGCTTGCCGAGGAGATGGCCACTGCCGCGCGTCTCATGGGTCTCGACGAGGGCGACGTGCACGTCGTTCCGTCGTGCGACGTGCTTATCAAGCGCTTCGCCGGGGTGATCGGCGAACGCGACCTCGTGTTGGTGAAGGGTTCGCGTTTCGTCGGACTCGACCGATTTGTGGAAGAGGTGTGCGCCGATGCTCGGTAACCCCGCGTATCCCACGTACCAAGTCTTTTTGGCCATTTTCATCTCGGCGGTGATCGCCGGGCTGATCATGCCGCTGTGGATCCGTTTCCTTAAAAAGGACGGCATCGGTCAGCAGATCCGCGCGGACGGCCCGCAGTCCCACCTGGTGAAGGCGGGAACTCCCACCATGGGCGGTGTGATCATCTTGCTTGCCGTGGTGCTCACCTGCTTCATCATGGCTAAGCCCACCATCGACCTCATGCTCGCCGTGGGCGCGATGCTCGCCACCGGCGCACTTGGGCTCTTCGACGATGTGACCAAGGTCGTGCAGAAACGCTCCCTTGGCCTCACGCCCGCGGGCAAGATGATCGGTCTTACGCTGATCGTCTGCGTCTTCTTCGTCATCGCGGTGAACTACTGCGATGTGGCCCCGGTGATACGCTTTCCCGGCGGTTTTTCCATCGACTTGGGAATCCTCACCACGACGCTGACCATCTCCGGGATGACGATCGATATTCCGTGGCTGTACCTTGTGTTCGTGTTCTTGCTGCTTGCGGGCATGTCCAACGCCGTCAACCTCACCGACGGCCTCGACGGCCTGGCGGGCGGTACGGTCATGATCTCCATGATCGTGATGGCCGCCGTGTGCTTTGTGTGCCACGACGCCAACCTCGCCATATTCTGCGCGGCATGCGCTGGCGGCTGCATCGGCTTTTTGTGGTTCAACGCCTATCCCGCGCAGATCTTCATGGGTGACACGGGCTCCCTCGCCCTGGGTGGTGCTTTGGCCGCCGTCGCCGTGCTTACCAACACCGAGGTCGTCTCCCTTGTCGTGGGCGGCTTGTTCATCACCGAGACGCTTTCGGTGATGATTCAGGTTGCGAGTTTCAAGGCTACCGGCAAGCGCGTGTTCCTCATGGCGCCCATACACCATCATTTCGAGAAGAAGGGCTGGGCGGAGACCAAGGTGGTCATCCGGTTCTGGATCGTCTCCGCGGCGTTCGGAGCCCTTGGCCTTGCACTCTTCTTCCAGCTGGGTTAGGAAGTTCATATGCCGTTGCCGCAACGTTTCAGCCTTCTCGTCCTCGGGCAGGGAGGGTCCGGTCTCGAAGTCGTCTCATGGGCCGTCGATCACTTGGGCGAGCGTGTCAGCTCGGTCACAACGTACGGGGGCGCGAGTTCGGAACCCTCAGATCGCACGCGTGCGCTTGAGGCGCGAGGCGCCCGGTTCGTCTATGGGACCGAGGTTGTCGAAGGCACATACGATATTTGCGTGGCGAGTCCGGGTATCTCCGAGTTTTCCGAGTTTTTCCGCAATGCCGGGGCGGTGAGTGGCGAGATCATGGGTGAGCCTGAGTTCGCGTGGCGCCTATCGCCCGAACGCTGGTGCGCCATCACCGGTACCAACGGGAAGACGACGGTGACGTCGCTCACCAACGAGCTCCTGCGCGCATCGGGCCTGCCGAGCGTCGCGGTGGGCAATATCGGCAACGTCTGCATCCACGATGTCGATCGCCGCGTTGAGGGGGAGTGGTTCGTCGCCGAGCTTTCGAGCTATCAGATCGCCACGACGAGCGAGCTGCATCCGCGTGTCGCCGTTCTGCTCAATATCACGCCCGACCATCTGGGTTGGCACAAGACGCATGAGAATTACGCTCTGGCGAAGATCGGCTTGTTCCGCAATATGGACGAGAGCGATATCGCCATCGTCAACGTGGAGGACGAGGGCATTGCGGCCTTTGCCGACCGCGTGTATGTGCCGGGACGCCGCGTGCTCAAGCTCTCGCTTTCCGATGCCGGTGGCCCGGATGCCGCGTTCGTGCGTGACGGGCATCTTGTTGTGCGCCTGCACGGCGAGGAAACCGCCCTCGTGCGCGTGGACGAGCTCAATATCGCAGGCGCCCATAACACGTTGAACGCTCTCGCCGCGTCCACGGCGGCACTCGCCTGCGGGGCGAACGCGGAGGGTATCCGTGCCGGCTTGGTCGCGTTTCAGCCGCTGCCTCATCGTATTGAGCCCGTCGGTGAGGTTGCCGGCGTGACTTATATCAACGACTCCAAGGCGACGAACACCGACGCGGTCGAAAAGGCCCTCACTGCCTTTCCCAACGATCGCGTGATCTTGTTACTGGGCGGTGCCGATAAGGGTACTCCGCTCGATGAGTTCATGTCCGTCGTGGTGGAGCACGCCACTGCCGTCGTGTGCTTCGGAGCCGCCCGCGAGCGATTCCGCGCCGCCTTGGCCGAGGCTCCCGCTTCCACCGAGATCGATATCGCCGAGGCCGATGACTTGCGCGATGCCGTGGACGTTGCCCGCTCCCTCGCGCAGCGCGGCGACGTCGTGTTGCTGTCGCCTGCGTGTGCGTCATTTGACGAGTTTTCCGGCTTCGAGGAACGCGGCGATGCGTTCCGATCTTACGTGGCGGAGCTTTCCGCCCTCGAGGGGTAACGCACCGTGGATGAGCCCAACGTCGTCTCCGGCGTGGCCGACGATGCCAAAAAAGACAAAAGGCCGTTTGGCGCGTTCCGTCGCACGCGCGATGAGCGCTCGGTAACTTCGGGCGGTTCGAGCGCGTCTCAGGCGCGTCCCGGCAAGAGATCTCGCCGTGGTGCCACGGCGACCAGTCATTCCGAGTTGGGGGAGAAGCTGATCGCCGGCGTTCCCGCGCGGATTATGCGTCCCCGCCTCGTGTTCATCTCGTGCCTGATCGCGATCTGCGCCTTCGGGTTGCTGATGGTGTACTCTGCATCGTCTGTCGAAGCCCTCAAGGAGGAGGGAAGCTCCTGGCACTACGTCTTTCGCCAGGCCATCTTTATGGTCATCGGGTTCAGTGCGTTCGCGGTTATCGGCACGCGCAAGATCATTCCCTGGCAGGCGTTTCGCACTCGTTTCGTGACGAGCGTGTGGTGGGCAGTCGTCGCGCTGCTCGTCATTGTGTTGGCGGTCGGTGCCGGTGGCGAGACGTGGGGCGCCTCTCGTTGGATTCCACTGGGCTTCTTCAACTTGCAGCCCGCCGAGCTCGCCAAGCCCGCGGTCATCGTCTACGCGGCAAACATCCTCGCCGCGTATTACGACGATGGCACCCTCGACACCTCGTCGTTCTTGTTTTACCTGCTGCTTTGCGTGGGTGTGCCCGCGGTGCTCATCTTTGCCGAGCCCGACCTGGGAACCACGATCATCATTGTGGCGACGGTCTTTGCCATGGCCTACATCTGCGGCATTTCATACCGCCTGATCGCCGGCGCATTCGTGCTGATGGTCTTGGCGGGTATCATTCTGGCCGTCGCATCGCCCTACCGTTTCGCCCGCCTCCTCGTCTTCCTCGACCCGTGGAGCGACCCGTACGGCGACGGCTTCCAGGCGACGGTCGCCATCATGGCATTCGCCTCGGGCGGTCCGTTCGGTCGCGGCATCGGTAACGCGACCATGAAATATTACTATCTGCCCGAAGCCCACACCGACTATATCCTTGCGATTATTGGTGAGGAACTCGGTTTTGTTGGCATGGCCATCTTCGTCGCCGTGTTCCTTGCCATGATCGCCGCGGGGTTCTACATCGCGCGCCGCTCGCCGACCCTCCATGGCCAGTTGGTCGCTGCGGGCTGTTCGTTTGTCTTGCTCATCCAGTTCATCATCAACTCGTTTGGCATCTTGGGCCTTTTGCCGATGACGGGTAAACCGCTTCCGTTCGTCAGCTACGGCGGTTCTTCGGTGCTCACGTCGCTCATACTTGCGGGATTCATCTTCCGCGTCTCGGTCGAAAGCAACGTCCAAACCTCTGCCGACCGCCGTCGCGCAAGCTTCCATGTTATGGCTGCGGGTAACGTGGAGGAGGATTCCGGTGTGGGCGATCCTATGCCGCGCGGTCGTGGCGGATTGCGCGTATACGAAGGGGGCGCCCCATCTTTGCCCGATCGTCCGCGCGGTCCGCGTCCGCGTGGCGCGCGGAATGTCCGCGCATCGGAGCGGATGCCGCGCCCAGGTGGGTATCAGCGCGTGGATTTGGGCGGCGGTGCCTCCGAACGACTCCGTTCGCGTGACGCACGGCCTCGGGTGGATTATGGTGGTATCGCAGGCAACCCTCGCCCGCGCCGTTCCGGTGAGTCTGGTCGCGGTGATGGTAGAGGGCGAACGGGGAGGAGCCGTTATGACCGATAGCAGGCATTTGGTGGTCGCCATCGCCGCAGGTGGCACCGCAGGCCATGTGAATCCCGCCTTGGCACTCGCGGATGAATTGCGCTCCCGTGGGCACGAGGTTCACTTTTTTGGCGAGACGCGTCGTTTGGAGGGCTCACTTGTGCCCCAGGCGGGCTTCCCGTTCCACCCCGTTCACGTGACAGGCTTCGATCGACAGCGTCCGTGGACGCTCGTCACGGCCCTTATGCATCTAGCGCGTGAGGAGCACCGCTTGGTGGGCGAGTTTCAGTCTGGCTCCCTGCCCATGCCGGATGTTGCGATCGGTTTTGGGGCATATCTCGAGTTGCCGCTCGTGCGCGCCGCGGCTAAGCTCGGCATTCCCGTTGCCCTGCACGAGCAGAACTCCGTTCCCGGTCTTGCCAACAAGCGCTCCGCCAAGCTCGCGCGGCTCATCGCAACCGGTCAGCCGAGCGTGGGGGACATCCTTCGCGAGCATGCCGGCTCTGCCACGCGCATCGTGTTCACCGGCAATCCTGTACGCCGCAGCGTGCTTGACGGCGACCGCGCACGTGGCCGCGCCGCTCTTGGAATCGATGAAGACGCGACGGTGTTGTTGGTCTTTGGCGGGTCCCTGGGAGCCAAGCACCTCAATGAGCGGCTCGCGGAACTCAAGGGCGCACTGCTCGCGATCGAGGGCCTGCATGTGGTTCAGTCGACGGGCAAGGGTGGCTACGATGACGCCGTCGCGGCCCTCGATCTGAGTGGCGACGAGGGCGCACGCTGGCAGGTCCGATCCTATATCGACGACATGGGCGATGTCCTCGCCGCCGCCGACCTTGTCTTGTCCCGCGCCGGCGCATCCTCAGTGGCCGAGATCGCCGCCCTCGCGGTGCCCTCTATCCTCGTTCCGTACCCCTTTGCCACGGCCGACCATCAAACCACCAACGCCCGCTTGCTTTCCGACGCCGGTGCCGCTGTGGTCTTTGCGGATGCGGACATCGATGGCGATTCTTTCCGCGAAGAGCTGCTCACCTTGTTGCACGACCCCGCCCGCCGCTCCGCGATGCATGACGCCGCCTGCGGCCTAGCCCAAGACAAAGCCGCCCAAGTCCTAGCCGACGAGCTAGAAGCCCTCGTGTAAGGGGGCCCATCGACAGAGTCCCCGCAGCCCCTCTCCTGCGGACATCGTCCCGCGCGCAGTTCGCGAAGCGCTGTTTGAGCACGGGATGATGTCCGCAGGGGAGGGGCGATGGGATCCGAGGCAATGGATGTGCCCGCCGCGAAGCGCTGTTTGAGCACGGGATGATATGCCGTGGGGCGGGGCGATGGGACCCGAGGCAATGCGAATGGCGTATACTAGATTAGTTTACGTATGCGATCATGCGAGGAGAGTCATGTCGACCATTGCAGTTCCCGAGGCGACGACCGCCCCGACGTTCAAGAGCGCTCACTTTATCGGCGTCGGCGGTGCCGGCATGAGCGGCATTGCCTTGGTTCTCCATGAGCGTGGTTTCACCGTCACGGGTTCCGACCTCAAGACCTCCCGCTATGTCCGTCAGCTCACGCGCTCTGGCGTCAACGTCCATGTGGGGCATAAAGCCGCCACGATCGATGAGGTCAAGCCCGATGTCGTGGTGGTTTCCACGGCGATCCCCGAGACTAATCCGGAGCTCATGCGCGCGCGTGAGCTCGGTATTCCCGTTTGGCACCGCGCCAAGATGCTTTCTGCCCTCGGGTATGGCCGCACGACGGTCGCCGCTGCTGGTACGCACGGCAAGACGACGACCTCTTCTATGGTTGCGACTATGCTCGACCGCATGGGGCTCGACCCGAGCTTTTTGATCGGCGGTGTCGTTGAGGGCTATGGAACCAACGGCAAGAACGGCGATGGGGAGTACTTCGTCGTCGAGGCGGATGAGTCGGACAGCTCCTTCCTCTACCTCGATCCTCATGTTGTCATCGTGACCAACGTCGAGGCCGACCACATGGACCACTATGGCTCGCTCGCCGAGATCGAAGACACGTTCTGCGCGTTTATGCGTTTGGTGGACGAGGACGGCGCGGTCATCGTCTGTGGTGAGGATCCGCGCCTCGTCGAGCTCGCCCGTTCGACTGGTCGTTCGGTGTTCACCTATGGTGAAGGCGAGGGTTTCGACGTCGTCTGCACGCCGCGGGCTTCCAGCCATACCTTCGGTACCGATTTTACGGTCGCTCTTCCCGATGGGGCTGTTCGCTCCGTCTCCATTAAAAACAATCCCGGTCGTCATAACATGCTGAACGCCACTGCCGCCCTTGTTGCGGCCTATGTGCTCGGCCTCGATACACAGGAGGCCGCGACGGCCCTCTCCACGTTCGAGGGTGCCCGCCGCCGTTTCTCGCACGTGGGTGAGACCCGCGGCGTCATGCTCGTGGATGACTACGGCCATCACCCGACCGAAGTGAAGGCGACGCTTCATGCTGCCAAGTCTTTGGACTTCCAGCACGTTATCGTCGTGTTCCAGCCGCACCGCTATTCGCGTCTCCAGGCGCTGTGCGACGACTTCGTCGACGCGTTTGCAGATGCGGATACCGTTGTGCTCGTAGATGTCTTCCCGGCGGGCGAGATGCCCATCCCCGGCGTGACGAGCAAGATGCTCGCTGATAAGATTCGCGCCGCCCACCCCGACAAACAGGTGCGCTACGCGTCCGACCATCAGTCCCTCATGGCCTGTTTGGATGAGGTCGCGCAGGCGGGCGATCTGCTCATCACCATGGGTGCGGGCGACGTCACCGCCGTCGGACCCGATTATCTCGAGTATGTCGCGAGCAAGGATCAATAGTCGATGGGTGTGTTCAACGCCGTCATGTCGCTCTCGGGCACGATCGACACGGACATTATCGAGCAGGAGAAGCTCGCCCGTCACACGAGCTATCGCATTGGCGGCAAGGCCGATCTGTTCGTGACCTGCCATAGCTATCATTCCCTGCGCCGCACCATCGAGGTACTCGCCCGCGAGCGGGTGCCATGGGTCATTATCGGAAAGGGCTCCAACCTGCTCGTCGCCGATGAGGGTTATCGTGGGGCGGTCATCACGCTCGGCAGCGAATTCTCCCGCTTCGTGCTGGGTGAGGATGGTCGAACCATCACCGTCGGTGCCGGTGCCATCCTCGCGCGCCTGGTGAACGAAGCCCTTTCCAAGGAGCTCGCGGGCCTTGAGTTCGCGGTGGGCATTCCGGGAACCGTGGGAGGCGCGATTTCCATGAACGCCGGCTCGCGAACCGAGTGGATTGGAACGCTTGTTCAAGATGTCATGACGTATAAGCCGGGCGAGGGGATGCGTCATTACGGGCACGACGACATCGCCTGGGGGTATCGCGAGTGCGGAATTCCGCGCGATGAGATCATCCTCGAGGTGACACTTGAACTCATGCCGGGCTTGAAAGATGAGATTCGCGCTCGCATGGAGCGCGCCCTAACGCGCCGCCGTCGTACGCAGCCGCTCGGCGTCCCGTCCTGCGGCTCGGTGTTTCGCAACCCCCCCGATCGCGCCGTGGGCGCCATGATCGAGGAATGCGGATTAAAGGGTTTTTCTCAGGGCGGGGCGGAAGTCTCGTCCGTTCACGCTAACTTTATCGTGAACAAGGGAACCGCTTCCGCGGCAGATGTCTCCGCGGTCATACGGCACGTGCACAAGACGGTAAGGGAGAGGTATGGCGTCGAGCTACAACCAGAAGTCAAATTCCTCGGCTTCTAGGGCTCCCAAGCCTACCTATCGTCGTGCCGCGGCAGCAAAGAAGACCCCGGCTTCCAGGAAGCCGTCGTCGGCTCCTCAACCCGCTCCCGTCTCGAGGGCGTCGGCGAAGTCCAAGCCCGTCTCTGCGCGTTCGCAGATTGCCCGGCCTGCGTCTGCCATGGGCGTCTCGAAGGCAAAGCGCCCTGTCCCCACCAAGCGTGGCGTGGTTCCCGGCAAGAGCGCCAAGGCCTCTGCCCGGCAAAGGCAATTGCCCCACGGCACGCGCCCCGTCGCTTCTCCCGCGGCGGTTCGAGCTGCCGAGAAAAAAACTTCCACCGCTCATGTTTCGTCTTTGACATCCGGCAAGAAGACGGCCGCAAAGATCGTCGTGCCCGGGGTCAAGCGCGCGAGTATGCCCGCTGCTGGTAAGCCCAGCTCGAAAAAAACGGGTGTCGTCCGCGTCCTGCGTCCCCTCATGGGGGCCTTCGCGGCAATCGGGGGCTTTTTTACCGCGCTCGCTTCAAAACTCAACATCCGCAAACCGAGTCGAGGCGTGCTCATCGCTGGCGTGGGCGGACTTGCCGCCGTGGCACTTGCCGTCGTCGTCATTGCGAACTCTGCGCTCTTTGAGGCCTCCGATATTCAAGTGCGGGGTAGCGATCACGTTGAGCAACAGACGGTGCAGGCTCTTGTCGATATTCCCGAGGGGACGACCCTGCTCAACGTCGACGAGAAGGCTATTCTCGAGCAGCTCCAGGCGAGCCCGTGGATCAAGGGCGTTCAGATTGAACGCTCCTGGCCGCATGCGCTCGTCATCACGCCTGTGGAACGCCAACTGAAGGCCATCGCGTATATCACCGCGGACGAGATCGCCTGGGCGATCGGCGATGACGGTACTTGGATTGCTCCCGTGACCCTTCTGGTCGCCGTCGATGCGGAGGGCAACGAAGTGGAGGTGGGCGAAGATGGGTCTGTGCCCGTGGGTGCCACCCTGCTGTCCTCCCAGGAGGCCGCGTTGAGGGTCGCACAAGATTCCGGCGCCCTTCTTTTGACCGATGTGCCCAGCGATATCTCCCCCAAAAGCGGCGAGCCGGTGAATTCGGACGTGGTTTTGGCGGGACTTGAATACGCAAACGGCTTTTCCTCGGAGTTCGTGGCGCAGATCAAGAGTTTGTCGGTCTCGTCGGTGGAGGCAATTTCGGCATATCTGATCTCCGGCGTTGAGGTCTCGCTCGGCGCGCCGGACAATATCACCGAGAAAGAGCGCGTGGTCACCAAGCTGCTGTCCCAAGAGACGGGTGTGTCGTTCATCAACGTCCGTGAGCCTGGCGCCTACACGTTCCGTAGCGCTCCACAATAGGCTGCCGATGAGGGTTGACTGGTAATGCTCACGAGGTCTGGCGCGTTTCTGACGCGCGCCATTTTTGCGCTCGCCGAACGGTCTTTGGGAATACCAGCGGAAATGCCGTATACTTCACAATATGCGCAGGTCGGTTTGACTTGAGAGCCTACTTTGTGCAAACATAGCACGGTTTACCTTGACTTTTAATCTCTAGTTGAGGGTTAACGTCGTGACGTTTCGCCTAAGGGCTAGCAACATAGCGTTCGAAAGGACCGCACATGCACGAGAACGAGATCAACAACTACCTTGCTGTCATCAAGGTCGTCGGCGTGGGCGGTGGCGGCACGAACGCCGTGAACCGCATGATCGAGGAGGGCATCCGCGGCGTTGAGTTCGTCGCCATCAACACGGACGCTCAGGCCCTGGCCATTTCCGATGCCGACATCAAGGTTCACATCGGCACCGACATCACCCGCGGTCTAGGCGCGGGCGCCAACCCCGAGGTCGGTCGTAAGGCCGCCGAGGAGAGTCGTGACGACATCGCCGAGGCGCTTGCCGGAGCCGACATGGTCTTCATCACCTGCGGTGAGGGTGGTGGCACCGGTACGGGCGCTGCCCCCATCGTGGCCGACATCGCGATGAACGACGTGGGCGCCCTGACCGTCGCCGTCGTGACCAAGCCCTTCACCTTTGAGGGCCGCAAGCGCAAGAATTCCGCCGAGGAGGGCATCAAGACCCTCGCCGAATCCGTCGACACCATGATCGTCATCCCGAACGACCGCCTGCTCGACATCGCCGAGAAGAAGACCACCATGCTCGAGGCCTTCACCACGGCCGACGGCGTCCTGTCCCAGGGCACCCAGGGAATCACCGACCTCATCACCGTCCCCGGCGTCATCAACCTCGACTTCGCCGACGTCAAGACCATCATGAAGCAGGCCGGCACCGCCATGATGGGCATCGGCGTCGCCTCCGGCGACACCCGCGCCGTCGATGCCGCGCAGCAGGCGATCTCCAGCCCGCTGCTCGAGAGCTCCGTCGACGGCGCGACGCGCGTCCTGCTCTCCATCGCCGGCTCCAAGGACCTCGGCATCCAGGAGATCAACGACGCGGCCGACCTCGTCGCCAACGCCGTCGACCCGGATGCCAACATCATCTTCGGTACCGTTGTGGACGAGTCCCTGGGCGATCAGGTTCGCATCACGGTAATCGCCACTGGCTTCTCTGATTCCAACGTGAACCGCCAGGACGAGCTCTTCGCTGCTTCCAAGGCTCCCCGTTCCGAGCGTTCCTCTGAGCCTGCCGCTGCTCCTGCGGCAACGCGCAACATCGGCGGCACTGAGCTTCCGAATTTCGGCAACGATCAGTTCGAGCTTCCCGACTTCCTCAAGCGCGGCAACTTCTAATTCGTCCACGTGACTTGTCGGAGGGGTCCGGCACTTGCCACGCAAACGTCCTCGTCGTCGAGCTTTGCTCAACGGCTGCGGAATGTTTGCTTAGGCAAGTGCCGGACCCCTCCTTGCGTTAACGTGGTAGAGAATTTGAAGGTGCCGAAAGCTCGGAGGCTTCGCGGCTCTCACGCGTAAGGTGGGGCGGCGGGGCGGCTTGCTGGAACTTGTGTTTGACGAGATGGGGGATATCGCTATGGAACGCGTTGTGGTTGATGGGGTGGCGCTTGTCGGTGGGTGCGACGGCGGGGTGCGATTCGGCTTCACGGAGCGCACGGGCGGCGTGTCCGAGGCTCCGTACACCTCGCTGAACCTCGGGTCCCACGTGGGAGACGATCTCGAAGCCGTTCTGGAGAACCGGCGGCGCGCGCTTCATGCGCTGTGTAAAGCCGCGCCTTTCGGCGGCCGCCCGGGCGCGTGGGCGGCCGAGGGCTTTGACGGTCTGCTCGACCGTCTCCTTGTTCCCAACCAAGTCCACGGCGACCATGTCGCCGTGGTGCGCGATTCGGACCCCACCTCCCTGGCTTCTGTGCGGACCGAAATCGCCGCGGGCGCCGATGCGATCGTCTGCGTGGCCCCCGGTACGCCGGTGATGCTCTGTTTTGCCGATTGCGTGCCGGTCGTCCTTACGGCTCCATCCGGATTCGCCGTGATCCACTCCGGCTGGAAGGGGACGATCGCGCGCATCGCCGCCAAGGCGTCCCGTGCTCTCGCGGACGAGGCCGTCTGCGCGCCCGAGGACATACGGGCCTATATCGGGCCGC
>NZ_DAWDUX010000046.1:0-17214 GCF_052346665.1 Collinsella sp. | reverse complement strand
ACCTCCCATCTCGAGGACTTTATTTTCCAGTCCAAGAAATGGGAGGCAGTTCACCGCGATGGCCGCCCCTTCCCTTTTCATGCGCCGTCGCGTTCGTCCCAGCATTCGCGTTCGTCCCAGTATGCCAGAACATTCAGGCGAAGCAGCTATTCGGCAAGCTCGAAGCCGTACTTTGCCCAGATCTTCTGGGCGCCGGCGTCGTTCATGCAAAAGTCGAGGAAGTCCGCGGCAGCCTTGGCATGCTCGCTTGTCAAGGAGACGGCGCCAGGGTACACGATGGGCCTATGCGAATCCTCTGGACACACAAAGGCCTGCTCAATGCCATCGTACCGGAAGATATCAGAGCTATAGACGAAGCCGATGACCGCATCACCGGTCGAAACGTACTTGGCGGCTGTGCCCACCTTGTCGGCCAACGCCACGCGATCGGCGAACTCCGGCGCGTACTCACCGTCGTCACCGGCAGCCCCTGTGTACAGGCCAATGGTAAACAGCGCCTGGTTTGCGTACTTGCCCGCAGGAACCGTGACGGCGTCTCCGATAGCCACCTTGCCGTCGATGTTCGCGAGATCCTCAAGAGAGTCGATCTCGACGTCAGAGCCTTCGGCCTTGGCGATCACGAGGTCATTCACGAACATGTCGAAGCGCGTGTCGTCGTCGACCAGGCCCGCCTCAACGGCGTCATCCATGGTGCCGGTTGAAGCCGTGATGAGAGCATCGACCTGCGCGCCCGCACGCATTTGCTCTATGAGATCGCCGGATGCCTTGAACTGCGTATCGGCGAACGTGACGCCCGTCTTCTCGGTGTACAGCTCTTGCACCTCGGGCATTGCCTTCTCAAGCGAATTGGCGGCGAAAACCTGGAGTTCGACTGCTTCCATGGAGTCCTGGTCGTTTGAGCCCGAATTCGTTGCCGGTGTATCACCGCCGCAGCCCGCAAGGGAGCCGGCAATCAGAACCGTCATGCCCCACGCCACGATAAAGCGGCGAGACCAAAGCCGCGATCCAGCGAACGCGCGGCTACGGGAGCCATCCTTGATCTTCTTCATGCACTGTCCTTTCCCCCTGATATGGATAGGTGGATGAGCCCGTACGTACGCCCGTCCACATTATTCATATTATATTTGCTTGAGAATAATACTCAGTTGAGAATAATGTTAATGACCCCCGCCGCGAGACATCTGCATGGCATGCTCGAGCTGGTCGGCAATGGCCTCCCAGCATTCACGTGCCGCCTTTGTCGACCCGGGAAAGTTAATCACCAGCGCGAGTTTTCCCATGGGCAGACCGTCCTCGCCGCGAACCGCGCGCTGCATACAGCACGCGCGGGAGAGCATTGCGCGGCGGGTCTTTGCGAGCGAATACGAACGGATGGCCTCGGCGATGCCCGGGACGTCGCGCTCGCACACCGCAGCGGTGGCCTCGGGGGTCACGTCACGCGGGGAAAGACCCGTGCCGCCACAGGTGAGCACGATGTCTGCCGCCAGGTCGTCGGTCGCGGTGCGTATGGCGACGGAGATCTCCCTCATGTCATCGTGTACCACGTCGTGTGCGCATACCGACCATCCCGCCTCCCTGATCAGGGACTCGAGCGCCGCCCCCGCCTCGTCCTCGGTGACGTCGCGCGTATCGGAGCACGTGATGATCGCGAATTTGATATCCATGGGGCTCCTCCAAATAGTCTGAATGAACTGGTTGGTGGCTTACAGAACGGTGCCCTCGGGCAGGTCGTAACGAATTACCTCACCCTCATCACCTGCGGTGATGCCCCGCAGGCCATCGGGCACCACGAGCAGGCAATTGCCCCGATGAAGGTCGACGAGCATGGCGGAGTTCTGCGTCGCCGCCTCGGTGGCGACGAGCTCACCCGCCGGATCGCGCTCAACGCGCGCGCGATTGTAGAAGCGACGGTCTTGGCGCTTCTTCACATCGCGCTGGACGCGCGCCTTCTGCACGGGCCTTTGCAGATCGGAGTGGCCGCGCATCTTGCGGATGGCGGGGCGAACGAACAGCTCGAAGCCGATAAACGCGCCGGCAGGATTGCCCGATAGGCCGACAAACGGCACGTCATTGACGAGACCAAAGGTTACCGCCTTGCCCGGACGCATGGAAATGCGGTCGAACAGGACCGTGCCCTCGCGGGCGACGAGCGCTGTCACGTAATCGTAGTCACCCGCGGACGCGCCTCCGGATGTCACCACGAGGTCGCACTCGTCAACCGCACGCCGCACGAGCTCGCAGATGCGCTCTTCGTCGTCAGGGGCGATGCCGTAAAACACCGGCTCCGCGCCCGCGGCAATCGCAGACGCCATGAGCGCGGGAGCGTTGACGTCGCGGATCTGGCCGCGCGCGGGCGCTACCGAGGCATCGACCAATTCCGTCCCCAGGGAGATGATGCCGACGCGAGGCGCGCGGTGCACCGGCACGACGGCGGCGCCGGCGTTGGCAAGCAGACCCGCACCTGCGGACGTCACCACCTCGCCAGCGTGCATGATCACCTCGCCACGGTGCGCCTCGAGGCCGGCGGCGCGGATATTCTCCCCAATCGACGCGGGCCTTCTCAATGCCACGCGCGAACCCTCGTTGCCATCACCCTCGAGAACCTCGACGATCTCGTACTTGACGACAGCATCGAGCCCCTCGGGGACCGGAGCCCCCGTCATGATGCGCACGGTCTCCCCAGGGCCGACGGTCCCCTCGAATACATGGCCCGCGGCCTCATGCCCAACCACATTGAGCACCACGGGATGCCCCCCGTCGGCATCGAGCAGGTCCTCAGCGTGCACCGCGTATCCGTCCATGGCGCTGTTGGCGAAGGGCGCTAAGTCGATATCGGTCGCGACGTCGCGCGCCAAGGGGAGCCCCGCTGCCCTCCAGCAGGCAATCTCCTCTATCGGCGTTGGAACGACGTGGCGCAGGACGACGTCCAACGCCTCCTCCACCGTGAGCATGTGCGCATCGGGGTTGAAGTCTTGTGCCATAAAGTCCCTTCCTCACCATATCCCGGGTGCCGCAACGCCCGCCGCAAATCGAAAGACGATTGAGCCGCGCCGCCGCAACGGCGAGGGCACATGCGATGCCGCCCGTTGTATTCTCATTAGAGAATAGTTCAAGCGCGGTCGTTTGCCTATCGGCGACCAAAGATGGCGGCGTATACTGAAACGCATTTACACCCCAAACACCCAAGGAGGATGACCATGCCCAAGCAGGCGCTCAAAGCGGCGCGAGGCGAACTGCGCCGCGGGTCTCGCGAACTCGCCTTCGATGCTCGGCGCAACGCGGGAAACGCGCGGGCGAGCTTTCGCGTCCTGGTACTCAGCGCGCTGGTCGCCGCACTCATGGGAGTCGCCGGATGGGCTTTCCTCGCCGCGCTACGACTCGCCACGGACGCACGCGAAGCCCATCTGTGGCTCTTCGGACTGCTTCCCCTTGTCAACCTCGCCACCGCCTGGCTCTACCGCAACCACGGATTGCGTGCCCAGCGCGGCAACAACCTAGTCATCGACAGCACCATAACCGGCACACCCATCCACGGCCGCATGGCGCTGCTCACCTTCGCCTGCTCAACCGCCACGCACCTCGCAGGCGGATCTGCCGGTCGCGAGGGAGCGGCAGTGCAGATGGGCGGCACCATCGCGAGCAACGTCGCCACGGTGTTCCGCGTGGAGGGCCACGACCGGCGCGATCTCATGATGGCGGGTATCTCCGCTGCATTCGGGGCGGCGTTCGGCACGCCGCTCGCCGGAGCCTTCTTCGGCATGGAGATGTGCTTTGTGGGCAAACTCGACTACAGCGCCGCCCTCTACTGCCTCACCGGGTCATTCATCGGGAATGCCGTGAGCCGAGCCCTTGGCAGCCCTTTCGCCTTCCAAACGATCTCGCGCGTCCCACCGATGGATCCAAGCGTCTTGGCCGTCGTCATCGGCGCCGCCGTCGCGTTTGGCCTCGCCGCCCGCCTCTTCACGTTCTGCATCCGCACGGTCAAGCGCCTCTACGCTCGCTTCTTCGTGAATTACCTCGCAGCCGCAGGAGCAAGCGGCATCCTCCTCGTCCTCCTTTTCCTCGGCCTTGGCCTGCATCGCTATGGCGGCCTCTCCGAATGGATGGTCCCCGCGGCATTCGAGGGCAAGACCACCCTCTTAGACCCGGTCTTGAAACTCGTCATGACCGCACTCACCGTGGGGGCGGGATTTCAAGGCGGCGAGGTGACGCCCCTGTTCGGCATCGGCGCTTCCCTCGGCGGCTGGATCGGATCGGTCACGCTCGGAGATCCCAGCCTTATGGCCGCATTGGGCATGGTGGGGGTTTTCGGCGCGGCGCTCAACGTTCCCATCACCACCATCATGCTCGGTATCGACATGTTCGGAGCGAGCGCGGGTGCGTACTTCGTCATCGTGGGCTTTATGAGCTATCTCATCGCCGGACACCACGCCGTGTACCCCGCACAGCGCATCGTCACCCCCAAGAGGCGATCGCTCAAGGAGGATACGGCCCTCACCGTAGAAGGCGCTTACGAACGCCATCGCCAGGAGCTCGAGGAGATGATCGACGAATGAGGAACGCCCGGCTCGAGTCACTTGGACATGCGCTCATCATCGTCAACCCCGTTGCGCAAAGTGGTGCGGCAGCAGGGGCTGCAGAGCGCCTCAAGCGCTTCCTCACGATGTACTGCCACCGCGAGGCATTCGACATCGCCCAAACCGAACGCCCCCGACATGCGACGGAGCTTGCGGCCGTGGCGTCAGAATTCGACACCGTGCTCGCACTCGGCGGCGACGGTGCGGTGCACGAGGTAGCCAACGGCCTTATGCAGATCCCGGCGGCGCAGCGGCCCATGCTCGGGGTCGTGCCGGTCGGGTCGGGGAACGACTTTGCGCGCACCCTCGGGCTGACCGACATCACCGATGTCTCCGGCACCGATTTCTCCGCCCTGCTCACCAGCGAACCCACCGTCTGCGACATCATGCGCATCACCTACGAGACGAGCGGCTCAGGGGCACCCCGCAGGGTTGTGGAGTACGCCGTCCAGACTGCCTCATTTGGGCTCGATGCCGCCATTGCCATCGACACGCACACCATGCGAAAGCGCACGGGGCTCACGGGAGCACCGCTTTATATGGCGAGCGGACTCAAAGCGTTCGGGCGGAGCTATCGCGACTATCCCGTTCGCGTTCGATTTGACGATGGTGAGACTCGGCACTTGCGCACCATCGTATTCGCGATCCAAAACGGGCCGACCTACGGATCGGGATTCAACATCTGCCCGCGCGCCAGCATCTCCGACGGATTGATCGATGTATGTTACGCCTCCGGCCCCGTGCCGCGCGCCGTGGCGCTGCCAGTCTTCCTTTCTGCCAAGAACGGCCGCCACGTTGGAAGCAAACACGTGCATATCGAACGCATCAAAAAGGTCGACCTTACATTTTCCGCAGGCGACTACCCCATCCAGCTCGACGGCGAGCAAATCCGCGCCAAGAGCATGCGCATCGAGGTCGTGCCCGGCGCACTCAACGTGTTGCAGCCGCTCGATATCGGCCATGCGGAACCCATCGCAACAGCCGAGGCGCCAAAACGCCCCGAAAGTTCACTCTCGGGGCGTCAATAAGGTAATTATGAGCAAATCGCGCTTCGAAAGTTCACTCTCGCGTCTCTAGCGCGGATCGATGGCGGGGAGCCTTACGCAAAGACGATCTCGCCCGTCTCGTCGTCCATGCCGGCAATGCGGGCGAGGCTCTCCACGCGATACCCGCGGGCGCGCAGCTTGTCACCACCACCCTGATAGCCCTTCTCGATGGCGATGCCGATGCCCGCGACCTCGGCTCCGGCGCTCTCGCAGATGGAGATGAGCCCCTCGAGCGCGCAGCCGTTCGCCAAAAAGTCGTCGATGATAAGCACGCGATCCCCGCTCTCCAAAAAGCGGCGACCCACGATGACCGGATACTCCTTTTGCTTGGTGAACGAGTAAATGGTGGTGGAATACTGCTCGCCGTCCAAGTTGATGGACTGCGCCTTCTTGGCGAACACCACCGGCACATTGCCAAAGTGTCGCGATGCGCAGCATGCGATACCGATGCCGCTTGCCTCGATGGTGAGAATCTTGTTGATGCCAGCACCCTCGAACAGGCGCGCCCACTCGGCACCCATGTGGTCGAAGAGCTCAACGTCGCATTGATGGTTCAAAAACGCGTCGACCTTAAGGACATTGCCGGCCTTGACGATGCCGTCGCGTACAATGCGCTCCTCGAGCTCCCTCATGAATACCCTCCTATGGTCTGCAGATTTCACAGCAGGATACCACGAAGGCAGGGCTACAGTCCCTGGCGTTCCAGCCATGTCAGGATATCGCGGTGGACCTCGTCTTTGATGGGCTCATTCAGTATCTCGTGACGCATGCCGGGATACAGCTTCTCGCTCACGCGCTCGATGCCCGCACGGCGATACATCTCCACGGCGCGATGCACGCCCGCCCCACACGCGCCAACCGGATCTTCGTCGCCCGAGATGAACATCAACGGCAGGGCATGCGGTAGTTTTCGCGCCAAACGGGGATCGGTCGCATCGGACACGAGGCTCGTGAGCGTGTGATAGGCACCGACCGTGAACGGTTGCCCGCACAGGGGGTCGCGCTGATACTCCGCGACGACCTCGGGGTCGGTCGCCAGCCAGTCGACGTCGGTCTTGGCGCCCTTGATCGCCTTGCCATACGCGCCCGCGCCCAGCCCATCGACAAAGGAGCTCACATATCGCTCCCCGTGCTTTTTCGCAAGCGACCGCGTGAGTGCCCTGCCGGCGCTCGACAGAGCGCGCGCCTGATGTCCCGTTCCGCACAGCACCGCGGCCCGAACGCCAAAGGCATGGCGGGTGAGGAACACGCGTGTGACGAAGCTTCCCATGGAGTGGCCGAAGATCACGTAGGGAATGCCACTCACACGCATATCGCATTGGACCGACAAGCGAGCGAGGACGGTCTCGCGCAAGGTCTGGACGTCGGCTATGAGCACATCCTCCCCCGCCTCAAGCGGCATGTGGCCCAGATCTTCGGCGCTGGAAACGGTCTTGCCATGTCCTATATGGTCGTTGGCGCACACGACGAAACCCTGCTCGCACAGAAACGAGGCGAACCCCGCATACCGCTCGACGTGCTCGGACATGCCATGAACGAGCTGGATGAGGCCGCGCGGAGCCTCTCCGCCCGAGGCGACCTCGTCTGGCTCCCAAACGAGCGCGCAGATGGTTGATTCCCCATCGCGGCTGGCATAGTTCAAGGTGGTTGTCTTCATGTTGGGAGCTCCTGTGCGATCGATGTGGACTGCGATGTGCACGCATCGACCTTCTTGTACCCCACGCGGCACAAGGGATATCCAGCCATCCGCCAGCGGCGAGATCCGCCCTGTGCAACGCATCCGATCGGGGCGCAAACGCGCCACCCATCCAAGCACAACAGCCTCCCCCGCATGCGGGAGGAGTCCAGCACGAGCAGATGCACGGCGCGGTTACACTTCCAGCGGAAGGAAACGAAACTCGCTCATGGGAATGGTGCGCGCCTCACGCGCCTCAGCGTCGGCAATCTGGTCTGCGGCATACCCAATAGTGAGCATGTGCACCGGATACAGATCCGAAGGAAGGCCGAACTCGTCGATGGCGACGCGCGGATCGAAGTGACACACCCAGCAGGTGGACAGACCGAGATCCTCTGCCTGCATCATCATCTGGTCAACAACGATGCTCGAGTCGATATCGCCCGAATCCATCTGGTCATACTTGCGCACCCAGGCGATGTCGACCTTTTCGCACACCACGAGCACGAGCGGTGCGCCGAAGACGCTACCGTCTTTGGCGAAGTGCTTTGCCGCAATCCCAGCCTTCTCACGCAAGCGCGGGGTATCGCAGACGAGCACGCGCGTGGGATGCTTGTTGCAGGCGGACGGCGCGATACGCCCCGCCTCGAGAATCGCGGAAAGCTTTTCGGGCTCGACCGCACGGTCCTCATAGGAGCGGCAAGAGTAGCGGGCGCGCGTCAATTCGGAGTAGGACATACTGCCTCCCAGGGCATCGTGATGGAAACGGTTGTGCCGCCGAAGCGAACTACAGGTATTTGCGCCAGTCGTCCTCCCCTTCGTCTTCCTCTTGAGCCTCCGCCTCTGCCGCCGCAGCGGCGCGTTCAGCGGCGGCCTCGGCGTAGCTCACGGCGTTCTTCTCGGGAAATGCAGCGAAGACATGCTCGAAATGCTGGAGGTTCTCGTTGAACCGATCGCGCGAAACGGCGAAGATGGCGAGCTCGATGGCGTGCGTGCCCCGCGCAAGTTCCTCGCGGAACAGCTCGGCGACCGTATCGGCGTCCCAACCGAACACACCGCAACCCCAGGCACCGAGCACGACCTTCTTATGCCCAAGCATATCCACCACATCAAGCGCAAAGCGGATGCGCTCGCGCATGGCGCGCTCGAGGACGCCTTCCTTGACGCCATACTCCTCGCGCGCGCGGCGGGCATTGGGAGCGGCGATCACGAGCACATCGGCGTACGCGTGGATCTTATCGCGCGCGAAACGGACCTTGGGAACCACGAGACCGCGGTTTCGATACAGCTCGCAATTGATGTTGCGACGACGATTCTCGCCATACCAGTCACGCTGGGATTCGAGCACGTTGTAGAGGAAAGACTCAGAGCAGAGCGCCTCCTCCTGTGCCCAAGCGCCGCGAATGTAGCCACCACCCGGGTTCACGAACGAGGCGAAGTCGAGCACGGCGAGATCGCAGTACTCCGCGCGGCCGCGGCCGTTCTCGAGGATCGCGGCGACGGAGTCGGCGTCGACCACGCGCACCTCGGGCGCGCATCCGGTGACCTCGACGGAGACGGGTGCCTCGACGCGGCGCACACCGGCCGAACTCCGCTCGATTTCCTTGCCGAAGCGCACGGCCACCTGCTCGGTATGGCGCTCGGCGGCGGCGGCGCGCGCCTGCTTGCGGGGGTTGCTCCGCTGGCTCCCTTTGTGTTCCACCATGGATACCCCTCCCTACAGGCTCGCGAGCGCCTGCTCGACGTCGGCAATCAGGTCTTCGGTGGACTCGATGCCGCAAGACAGACGCACCATATCGGGCGCGATGCCGCACGCCTCGAGCTCGGCGTCGTTCATCTGGCGGTGCGTGGCGTTCGCCGGATGCAGGCAGCAGGTGCGCGCGTCGGCCACATGCGTGGCGATCTGGGCGATTTTGAGGCTCTTCATGAACTGCTCGGCAGCGGCGCGGCCGCCGGTGAAGCCGAAGCTCACGACGCCGCAGGAGCCGTTCGGCAGATACTTCTGGGCGAGGTTGTAGCACTTGTCGCCGGGAAGGCCCGGGTAACGCACGAAGCGCACGGCGGGATGGTTCGACAGGAATTCCGCCATGGCCTGGCCGTTCTTGCAGTGCTGCGGCACGCGCACATGTAGACTTTCGAGACCAAGATTGAGCAGGAAGGCGTTCTGCGGGCTCTGAATGCATCCGAGGTCACGCATGAGCTGGGCGGTTGCCTTGGTGATGAAGGCACCGCCTTGGCCGAATTTCTCGACGTAGGTCACGCCGTGGTAGGTCTCGTCGGGGGTGGTGAGGCCCGGGAACTTGTCGGCATGGGCCATCCAGTCGAAGTTGCCCGAATCAACGATGGCGCCGCCCACTGCGGCGCCGTGGCCATCCATGTACTTGGTGGTGGAGTGGGTCACGATGTCGGCGCCCCACTCGAAGGGACGGCAGTTGATCGGCGTGGGGAACGTGTTGTCCACGATCAGCGGCACGCCGTGGGCGTGAGCCGCAGCGGCGAAGCGTTCGATATCGAGGACCGCGAGTGCAGGGTTGGCGATGGTCTCGCCGAACACGCACTTGGTGTTGGGTCGGAACGCCGCCTCGAGTTCTTCGTCGCTCGCGTCAGGCGCCACGAAGGTGCACTCCAGGCCCATGCGGCGCATGGTGTGGGCGAGCAGGTTGTAGGTGCCGCCGTAGATGGCGGAGCTTGCCACCACGTGGTCTCCCGCGCCGGCGATGTTGAAGACGGCGAAGAAGTTCGCCGCCTGGCCGGAGCTCGTCAACATGGCGGCGGTACCGCCCTCGAGTTCGGCGATCTTTGCGGCCACGTAGTCGTTCGTTGGGTTCTGCAGGCGGGTGTAGAAGTAACCCGACTCCTCGAGATCGAACAGGCGGCCCATATGCTCGGAGGTGTCGTACTTCCACGTGGTGGATTGGTAGATCGGCACTTGGCGGGGCTCAGCGTCCCCGGGACGGTAGCCGCCTTGCACGCAGGTCGTTCCGATATGCTCGGCCATGGGCTCTCCTTCGCTCGCATCGACACGGCGAGCAGCCGCATCGTTTCATAGATAGGTAAAATGGTATACCGTTCACCGCAAACGCGAAGGAAGAACCATGGCAATCAATAAATCGGTTACTTTGACGGATCGTGAGGCGCTGAAGAGGGCCGCCGCGGACTATCACGCGCGCGGCTTCAACTGCGCCCAATCCGTGATCTGCGCCTTTGCACCGGCGCTCGACATCGACGAGAAGGCGGCATTCGCCCTCTCCGAGGGGTTCGGTGCCGGCATGGGCGGCATGTCGGAGACCTGCGGGGCGATCTCGGGCGGCATCATGGCGCTCGGCCAGATAAAGAGCTCAGGTTTCGACGCTCCAGGCAGCAAGGGGGCCACGTACCGTCTCGCTCGCGCGTACTGCGATGCGTTTAGGGAAAAGAACGGCTCGACCATCTGCCGCGAGCTCAAGGGCGTGGGCGGGGACGCTGGTCCGCTGCGCTCTTGCGCCGGTTGCATCGACGACGCCATTGATCTGTTCGTGGACATTATCAAGGGGTAACCGCCTCAGACCGTGCTTTGTTATCCGCACGATCGAAACGCAAAAGTCTGCGTAACTGGCTAAAAACTACCGATTTGTATCGCTTGATCCGCCAAGCGTCTACGTTCAGAACAATTGAGCGCAACAAAACTGCAGGTTGCATGGGCGCAAAACGACTGAAAGGCCCATACGCAACACAACGAGGCTTGCCTGAAGCGGCATTTCGAGACGAACCGGGCGGTTTCACCGCGCCTCTCGATACAAATCGGTAGTTTTTAGCCAGTTACGCGGTTACCCCAGATGGGAATCCAGGGCAGAACTTAAAACTCGTCGAAATGGGGGCTTCCTATCTCGATGCGCTCGCGCCCAGCCATGAGCTCGGTGAGCTTCGGCGCAAGCGCGAGCTCCTCGCCTTCCCGATACACGGCGTGGATAACGACCTCGTCGGTGTAGTCAGTCGCGGTGACCTTGCCGCGCGTATCGGCAATCTTGCGCACAACTTGCTCGTATTGGGGATATGCAACAGTAATGTCGACCGCCACCACACTCGTCATCTCTACAATATCGCCCGCCTGGCGGGCGGCCTCGACCGCCGCCTGCGCAGCAGCCGTATAGGCGCGCACCAGACCGCCCGGCCCCAGCAGCGTACCGCCAAAGTAGCGCGTGGTCACGCAGCAAACGTCCTTGAGCCCCGCGCCGCGCAGCACCTCGAGCGTGGGCATGCCACTTGTCCGCTGCGGCTCCCCATCGTCGCTTGCGCGCTCCGTTCCATCCACCAAGATAAATGCGGGGACGTTGTGACGAGCGTCATAATGCCGCGCTCGGACTGCAGCTTGATGCGCCTGCGCCTCCTCAACCGACTCGACATGGACCAGCTGGGCGATGAACCTGCTCTTGCGATCCTCGAACTCCCCGGTGACCTCAGCCCCCGCCCTCAACGTGAAATAACTCTCCGCCATAACCCCTCACAACCGTGCCCAATAATATATAAAGGCTTCTTTCGTCTTTTTCATTACACCGTATTGAACCACAGCTCCCTGGACCGGCGAACAGCGCGGCCGCATCTTCCACGCGCAGTTCCGCACGCAAAGGAGAGCCCAGTGGGCTCTCCGTCTTGCGCGGGATTGTTTGAGCACGGACGATGTGGGAGTGCGGGAGAGGGGGAACAACTCCTCGAGCTCATGGTACAATACCTCCTCGCGAAGCGGGCCAGACGATCGCGCGACCAGTCACTACGTGGCAGGCGTGAGGAAAGTCCGGGCTCCATAGGGCAGGAAGCTGGTTAACGGCCAGGCGGGGCGACCCGACGGATTAGCGCCGCAGAAAAGAAGACTCCCGCTGCCCGCATTCATGCGGGTGAGAGAAAAGCTGAAACGGTGGTGTAAGAGACCACCAGCGTCGTGGCAACACGGCGGCTTGGCAAGCCCCTTCCGGAGCAAGCGCGAATAGGAGCGCCATGGGCCGGCCCGGCCCGCGCTCGGGTAGCGTGCGAGGAACTGCACGGCGACGTGCAGGCGAGATAAATGATCGTCCACGACAGAACCCGGCTTATCGGCCCGCCTTCGCCCCTTTGAGGATCATCTTGCCGACTCCCCCTCTGACTCCCCTCTCAAAATGCGTGGCCCGTCCCACCAGACCTTGTAGCTGGTTTTTCCTTACAGAAGCCTTACATACCGTTCGTGCTTCAGCTCCGTGTCATGTGTTTGTAAGGAGTAGAATAACAAGGCTGTGTAAACGGGCGCGTTCGCGCGCCGAACGGGAATGTGGTATCAGTGGACGTATCCTTCTCCTATTTCATTGCGCAAGTCTTTTCAAATCCAATACTTGCCATGACGGTCCTGCTCACGCTGGGCGTCATCTTCGTAAATGGCTGGACCGACGCGCCCAACGCCATCGCGACCTGCGTCACGACGCGCTGCCTACCGCCCAAGACCGCAATCATCATGAGCGCCATCTTCAACTTCCTCGGCGTGTTCATCATGACGCACATCAACGCGAGCGTGGCTTCGACCATCTCCAACATGGTCGACTTCGGCGCGAACACCCAGATCGCGCTCATAGCGCTGTGCGCTGCGCTGTTCTCCATCGTGGTGTACTCCGTGGGCGCGAGCATCTTCGGCATCCCCACCAGCGAGAGCCACAGCCTCATCGCCGGCCTCACCGGCGCGGCGATCGCCCTGGGCGGCGCAGACGGCGTCAACATGAACGAGTGGGTCAAGGTCCTCTATGGCCTCGTCCTCTCCCTCGGCCTCGGCTTTGCCATGGGCTGGGTCGTCTGCAAGGTGGTCACCCTCCTCTTTGCCTCGACGGACCGCCGCAAATCCAACACGTTCTTCCGCTGGGCCCAGATCGCCGGCGCCGCCGGCATGAGCTTCATGCATGGAGCCCAGGACGGGCAGAAATTCATCGGAGTCCTGTTCCTCGGCGTCGCCTTCTGCAACGGTCAGTCCTCGGTTGACAACATGATCATCCCGGTGTGGCTCATGCTGCTGTGCTCCGTCGTCATGGGCGTGGGCACGTCCGTCGGCGGCGAGAAGATCATCAAGTCCGTGGGCATGGACATGGTCAAGCTCGAGAAGTACCAGGGCTTCTCCGCGGACCTCTCCAGCTCGCTGTGCTTGCTGCTCGCGACCCTTACCGGCATCCCGGTTTCCACCACGCACGTCAAGACGACCGCGATCATGGGCGTGGGCGCGGTTAAGCGTATCTCCGCCATCAACTTCGGCGTGGTCAAGGACATGCTGCTCACCTGGGTGTTCACCTTCCCCGGTTGCGGCCTCATCAGCTTCCTCATGGCAAAGCTGTTCTTGTTGTTTATCTAAGACGAAACGGGCAAACCGAACCATCTTCTGAAAGGACCGATCATGGCCAAGAAAAACGACGCCTTCTACTTTGACAGCTTCGCCAGCGCCGCGGAGCTCGCATGCAAGGCAGCCCAAAAGCTCGACGAGATCATGCGTCATTTCGATCCCGCCACCATCGAGGAGGCCGTCGCCGAGATGCACGAGATCGAGCAGGAGGCCGACGAGATCGTCCATACGGTCAACGACGCGCTGATCACCGCCTTCATCACCCCCATCGAGCGCGAGGATATCGCCACCCTGAGCAACAGCATCGACGTCGTCATCGACCGCATCGAGGGTGTCCTGCACCGCATCTACTTCACTAGCGTTCAGGAGATCTACCCCGCCGCGCTCGAGATGTCCGCCAAGGTCATGCGCGCAACTGAGCAGATGCACGACCTGGTACTCGAACTTCCGCAGTTCAAGCGCTCCAAGAGCCTGCGCGAGCACGTGGTAACGGTAAATACCATCGAAAGCGAGTGCGACGACATCTACATCGCTGCGATGCGCGGCTTGCACACCGCGGACCTTGACCCGCTGACCGTCATCTCCTGGCGCGATGTCTATACGTTCCTCGAGTACTGTGCCGACTCCTGCGAGTTCGTCGCCGACACCGTCGAGTCCATCGTGATGAAGAACAGCTAAACGAACGAGTGCTCGACACATGCCGAGCAGGATTAAGAGATCTGAAGCTCAAGTTTCCGCGCGCTAGCGCGTTGCCGCAGAAACTTGAGCTTTTTCGTATTAGTTTTCGAAAGTAACAAGTAGAAGACGACGAACATTCGTTAAAACACCAGCAAATGGCTGGATGAAAACCCACTATACATCGACTTTTTATAATTCAATACGAAAAAGCTGAACTTTGAGCAGTGCACGATTCAACAGATGGGCATCTGCATATCAAGTCGGTCATACAGTGTCCACATGCCTCGATATTTCAAATTATGTCTCTACAACGCAGCGAGCCCACGCCATATGGCACGGGCTCACTTTCAACGATGGTGAAATCAAAGTGTCGCACTGCATCTCAGACCGAGCGACCGCTTAAATCAATTCAAGTCTCAACCCAGGCAGATGTCTAGTCTAGATCGTCGGAGCCGAAATTCGGGAGCGGTGCGAACGGGTCGTCGACGGGCATCGGCTCAGGGGCCGGTACGGACACGGGCTCAGCAACAACGGCCTCGGAACCCGTAGGGGTGCCCATGAGCAAATCGGCAGGGAACTCATTTTGAGCCTCATCCATGAAGTGCTGGATCAGCTTGAGGTACTCGGCCTTGAACTCCTCACGGGAAGCCTTGAGACGATCGATCTCGTTGATCTCATTCTGCTTCTCGGCGAGAGCCTGACGAATGACCTCACGAGCCTTGGCGTCGGCTTCGGCGCGAATGCGGTCGGCGTTCTCGCGAGCGTCGGCGACAATGTTGTCGGCAGACTGCTGAGCCGCGATGAGCGCAGCGGAGATCTGGCTTGCCGTAGCCGTGTACTCGGGATTCGCAACGGGCGCAGGAGCCGGTGCAGCCACGGGAGCCGGAGCAGCCTGAGCCTGGGTCTGGGCGGCCGCGAGCTCCTGCTCAGCTGCCGTCAGACGCGTCTTGAGATCAACGATCTTGTTGAGCATGGCGTCGACCTCAGAGGCGAGCCTCTCAAGGAAAACGTCGACCTCGGCGGGATCGTAACCGCGCTTGGCCTCGGAGAAGGTCTGCGCCTGGATGTCAGCGGGAGTAATTGCCATGAGTCAATCCTTTCGTACGCGAGGGGCACCAACTGGGGGTGCGCTCCGCTCGGCGTCAATCGCTACAATAATAACCTTATTATGAGGTTCTCCAGCAGATTCAACACAAGTATCGCAAGAACGGGAGACCAGTCGATTCCCCCCATGGGAGGCAGGAATCTACGGAACAGGTTCAGATACGGTCCGACGATGCTCTGCAGAACCGCACCGATGTCCTCCATGAGACCACCGGAACGAATGGGAAACCAACTGAGCAGGCAGTAGGCCAAAACCAAAAAACTGTAGAAGTTGAACAGCGTCTGAACAAGTCGTGCGATGGTAAGGGCGTTAATCGAAATCACGTCAGGCGGCTCCTACTGCTTAAGATAGCCATCTTTGCGGAGGTTGGCGAGATCGGTCTGTTTGACCTCGCAGCCCTGCGGCAAAACAATGAATACACGGTCGCCCACCTCGCGAACGCTCGCTCCAGATCCACAGGCGAAACCGTAGCTGAAGTCGAGGACGCGCTTGGCGACCTCGGTGCGCACACCCGCGAACACGAGCGCGACGGGCTGACGCGTGCGGACGCGGCGAACGACGGTCTCGACATCATCGTAGCTTTCGGGACGCAGAGCGTACGCGGGGAGCTGAGGCGTGCCTTCGAGCACGGCGCTTACACGGGCTTCGGTGGACGTTGGAGCGGCGGGAGTCGGCACGGAGCTCATCGCGGCGCGCTGCGACTGCGCCTGGGCATAACTGGAGGGCGTATCATAGGCGCCCGGGCGATAGGCACCATCGCGGCCGGTTGCCGTGGGGGCGCCATAGGAGCTGGCATGACGATCCGCCTCGCCGACCAGCTGGCCGGAACGTGTGTACACGGCAACGGACTCCGCCTCGCCACGGCGCGTCTGACCGAGCATGCCGTTCCCGGAATCCGAGGGCTCGTAACCGCGGTAGGTATCCTGTGCGGGCTGTCCGTATCCCGCCGGGTAATCCTCGTAACCGGCATCGCCGTCTTCGCCATAGTAATCGTCATACTGATCATCGCCGTACGGCTCCGAGGCGCTACCGCGCCCTGCGCCAAAACGGCTCTTGATATCATCGAAAAAGCTCACGTCTCTACCTCTCTTCGCGCCTTGTATGGGCGTACCCGCCTATCTTACTGCAAAGGATGGGTCAAAGACCACACGCCCGAGTCGAACGATGGTGGAACCCTCCTCAAGCGCCACCTCGAAGTCCTCGCTCATACCGCACGAAAGTTCCGAAAGCGGCAGGCCGCTCTCCCGCGAAAGCTCGTCACGCAAGTCGCGCAAGCCGGCAAAACACGCACGAGCCGTATCTTTATCCCCACGGGGAGCCATGGTCATAAGCCCCTTGATGCGGATTCCACAAAGACCCTGCAGTTCGTTGAACTCACGGCGAAGATCCGCAGGAGAAAATCCCCCCTTTGTCTCCTCGCCGCTCACGTTCACCTCGATAAGGACGTCTTGCGGTACGTCGAGTTCGCCAGTCTCCATGCGACGCTCCACACGCGATGCAACGGCGCATGCGAGGTGCAGCGAGCCGATGGAGTGGACGAGGCCGACACGCCCAAGTACGGCATTAATCTTATTCGTCTGAAGATTCCCGATCATATCGAAGCGCACGTCGGGCAGGTCGTGAACAGCCGAGAGTCCTTCGAGCTTGCGATTGAGTTCCTGCGGTCGGTTCTCTCCGAACACGCGATACCCGGCGTCGATCGCAGCGAGAACCTCCCCCACCCCAACCGTCTTCGACACCGCCACGAGGGTCGCGTCACCGGACGTACGGCCGCTCACTGCCAGTGCCGCATCCATACGCGCGAGGAT
>NZ_DAWDUX010000045.1:0-17584 GCF_052346665.1 Collinsella sp. | reverse complement strand
TGGCGGTCTATCTCTTGTTTTCGGTTGCTTGCTTCCTTACCGTACATGAGCATTGAGAGAAGGAGACAAGCAGATGTTGGGTTACGAAGAAAAGATATAGCGCCTCGAACTGCTCGACGCGGTGGCAGATGCCGGGAGGCTGGCGAGGGGCCTGGACCAGCTGCTCGAGTCCCTGGCTCACGCCGACCAGCTGGACCCGCTCGACGTCGAGGGGGTCCTGGCCCTGAGGTCTATAAGCGAGAGGTGTGCCGAGCGCATCGGCGGCGCGGCGCGCATCCTGGAGGCTCAGAACGAGGTCCTCTACGCTGAGGAACGGGCGGGCGACCAGGAATTCAAAGCGTAAAGCACTCTTCGGCCATGAGCATCTCGTAGAAGCGAAATTCAACAAACAGAAAGCGCCTCTCTCGCTTTTCGCTCTTCTGGCCATACGGCTGCCCACCATGACGTATAATAACAATGTATTGCACATTGCAAACGCTAGGACGGATGACATGGGCTACGCCGACATGCTGCGCAACGATGCGAACCCGACCGATATTCGGGAGTTCCTCGTGAGTGGCGAGCAGACCGCGATCACGATTCGCATCCCCGACACCCTGCGCGACGCCGCCAAGGAGGCCGCCGCGCTCAAGGGCACGAGCTTCAGCGCGTTCGTCCGCGAATGCCTCATCAAGGAGCTCACGGATGGCAGATAGCGCCCAGGCGCAGAAATACAGCCTCTCGTTCACGAGCATCGGCGCCCGCAGGCTCGAGACCGCCGAGGTCGCGCGAGCCTTCGCCGACTGCCGCGACTGGGCGGAGGTGAGGCGCCGCATCGTCGAGGACGACATCATCAGCCTGAACAAGGAGAGCACGCGCAAGCGCGTGGGTTCGGAGATCGTCAAGCGGCTGCGCACGCTCGACGACAAGGAGGTCGCCTTCCTGGCGGACGCCGTCGGCGACGACCAGCTCGCCATGACGTGGGTGGCGATTTGCCGCGCCTACCCGGTGCTGCGCGCCTTCTCGACCGACGTCGTGGCCGCGCGCTACGCCGGCATGGTGCCCGACGTGCCCAGGACCGCGTGGCCGGCGTTCGTGGAGGACGAGGCCGCCGACCACCCCGAGCTCGAGCGGCTCACCGAGAAGTCGCGCAAGCAGCTGGAGACCAGGGCGTTTGGGATGCTTCGTGAGTGCCGGCTCATCGACGGCGACTACAACATAACTCCGCTGTACCCCTCGGCGCGCTTCGTGGCGCTCGTGCGCGAGACGGCGCCGCAGGACCTGGCGGTGTTCCCGAAGGCAGGTGCCCTGCTATGACGAAGAGATTCGACCACATAGGCTCGCCCGAGGCGCGCGCGTTCATCGTGGAGCGCCTCTCCGACGACGCCCTGCTCGGCCGCAGCGGCTACACCATGCGCCAGTCGACCTACGTGCTCCCTTACCCGCCCGCGCAGAGCGCCTACGCGCGCGACCTCGTCGCGGCCATCTGCGCCGAGGACCTCCCCAACCGGGGCGTTGCCGCCGCGCAGGTGAACCTCTACGACATCGTGCTCGGCTTCCTAGACGGCCAGGGCACGTGGGAGCCCCTGTGCGAGGCGGAGCGGGACTCCTCGCGCGACGAGCTGATCATGATGCTGCAGGACACGATCAGCGTCTCGGAGGTCATACGGCCCGCCGTCGAGGCGCAGATACGCGAGTCCGGCTGCGACATCGCGTTCATCACCGGCGTCGGCGAGACGTTCCCCTACGTGCGCACCCACACGCTGCTCGGCGAGATAGAGACCGACAAGCCCGTCGTGCTGGTGTTCCCCGGCGAGTACCGCCAGAACGCAGACGGCTCGACGTCGCTTGACATACTGAACATCCCCTCCGCCGCCAACGGCGGCTACTACCGCGCCACGAGCGTGTTCGACCTTTAGGAGGCGCACCATGCTGTTCAAGGACATGTACGAGAAGCCGATCGACAGGCCCATCGACGCCGTCGTCAAGGCGTCGAGCGTCGAGCACCTGGCAAACGAGCTCGACGAGTACGTGATCACCCCCGAGCTCGCCGGGCACCTCAACCGCTTCTTCGACGAGTACAACGACCCCGACGCGACGGGCAACGGCGCGTGGATCTCGGGCTTCTTCGGAAGCGGCAAGTCGCACATGCTCAAGATACTGGCGACGCTTCTGGAGGACGGGGAGGTCGCCGGCAAGCGGGCTCTCGACTACATACTGCCCAAGCTCGACGACGACCCGGCGCTGCGCGGCGCGATGGAGACTGCGCGCGTGCGGCACCCGAGCGAGTCCATCCTCTTCAACATCGACACCGTGGCCCCCAACCAGGGGCGTACCGAGGCCGGCGCGCTGCTCGCGGCGTTCATCAAGGTTTTCAACCGCCACTGCGGCTACTTCGACGGCGACCAGCAGCACATCGCGAAGATGGAGTACGACCTGGACCGCGAGGGCAAGCTCGGCGCGTTCACGGCGGCCGTCGAGGCGTCGACGGGCAAGGCGTGGGCGGACGTGCGCAAGTCGGCCCTCATCTACGCGGCGAAGATCACCGCGGCCTTCGACGAGGCGTGCGGAAACGCGCTCGGCACCACCGAGAACGTCGTGCGCTACTACCAGCAGACCTACAAGCCGGACATCCACTCGTTCGCCCAGCGCGTGAGGGGGTACATCGACGCGCACGGGCCGGGGTTCCGCCTTAACTTCTTCGTGGACGAGGTGGGCCAGTTCATAGCCCAGAACTCGAGCCTGATGGTGAACCTGCAGTCGGTGGCCGAGGAGCTGAACACCGTGTGCGAGGGGGCCTCGTGGGTGGTCGTCACCAGCCAGGAGAACATGGAGGACACCATCGGCCAGATGACCGACAGGTCGGCCAACGACTTCTCAAAGATCCAGGCGCGCTTCAAGATAAAGATGCAGCTGACCTCAAAGGACGCCAAGGAGGTCATCAAGCAGAGGCTTTTGGCCAAGAGCCGCGACGCCAAGCCCGAGCTGCGGGCGATGTACGGCAAGTACCGCGACGACTTTCCGGTGCTCTTCGACTTCGCCGACGGCTCCAAGCGCTACAGGTGCTACGAGGATGAGGACGACTTCGTGGACACGTACCCCTTCGTGCCCTACCAGTTCGACCTGTTTATCACCGCGATGCGCGGTCTGTCGGACTACAACGCCTTCACCGGCAGGCACCACTCGACGGGCGCCCGCTCGATGCTGGGCGTGTTCCAGGAGGTCGGCGACTCGCTGGCGCGCGGCGAGGGCTCCACCGAGGGGCAGGACCTCGCGACGTTCGACGCGATGTTCGAGGGGCTGCGCAACTCGCTGAAGAGCGAGGTGTACGGCGCCGTGAGCATCGCCGAGTCCAACATCGACGACCCCGTGGCGATCAGGGTGCTGAAGGCGCTGCTGCTCGTGAAGTACTGCAAGGACTTCAAGGCCACGCCGGGCAACCTGCGCGTGCTTTTGTACGGGTCGTTCAAGCAGAACACCGCGACGCTGGGGCGGCAGATCAAGGAGGCGCTCGCCGAGCTCACGAACCAGCTCTACATCAGGCGCAACCCGAACACCAACGCCTACGAGTACCTCACCGACGACGAGAAGGACATCGAGAAGGAGATCCGCAACACGGAGATCCAGACCGCAGACGTGCGCGACAAGATCGGCGAGACGTTCAAGGACATCGTGGGCGCCCCGCGCGCGACGTACGAGAACGGGGCATTCTCGCATTCCTTCCCCTACAACCTGAAGGTGAACGGCGACGCCGTCGGGCGGGCGCGCTACGACCTCACGCTCGACATCGCGACCGACGCCCCCGCGGGCATCGGCGACGTCCCGGCGTCGGGGCCGAAGACCCTCACGGTGGCGCTGCGGGACCCCGACGGGTTCCTCAACGACGTTGCCACGTTCGTGAAGACGAAGAAGTACGTGAACATCGCGAGCGACGCCGGAGAGCTGCGCCAGGCCATCATCGCCGACAAGAGGAGCACCCTCAACGAGCAGGCTCGCAAGCTGAGGGCGGACCTGGAGGAGCTGATAGGCGGGGCCCGGTTCTTTGTGGCGGGCGTCGAGGTCACCGACGAGGTGGGCGGCACGGGCAAGGGCGCCGTCGAAGCCGCCATGTCCGAGCTCGTGCGCCGCAGCTACACGGGCCTGCAGCAGATCAAGGCGAACTACACCGACGGGGACGTCTTCAACAGCTGCCTGCCCGCCCAAACGCTCATCGACGCACCCTTGCCCGAGTACGCGCAGACCGTCCTCAACTGGGTCGGCCTCATGGGCACGGGCTGCACCGTGACCGTGGGCGGCGAGGGCAACGCCAGCCTGACGGCCCACTTCACGAAGGACGAGTACGGCTGGCCCGACGTCGCGGTGCGCAACGCCGTGGCGACGCTCTACGGCGCCGGCCGCGTCGAGGTCCGCAAGGCCGGGGCCCTGCTGGAGGGCGCTGCCCTGGCGCAGGCGCTCAAGGCCGGCCGCGACATGGACAAGCTCGTGGTGGCCAAGGTCGCCGCCGTGGCGCCAGAGAGGCTGGCCCAGGTCAAGAGCGCCTACCGCTCCCTCGTGGGCACCAACCCCGTCGGCGGCGACGCGAAGTCGATCGCGGGCGAGCTGGAGAACCATCTGGAGCAGGAACTCCCGACCTTCCGCGCGTCGGGCAGCCGTGCCGGGGCGTACCCGTTCGCCAACGACTACCTGAGGAAGCTCGAGAGGCTCGAGGCCGCGCTCAAGGCGGTGGGCGGCGACTGGAAGTGGCTCGTCGACCAATTCCCCGAGAAGGCGGGGGCGCTCGCCGAGGACAAGAGCGACCTGTCGGCCATGAAGCAGTTCATGGAGGGCTCGCCTTTGGCGGCGAAGTGGGGCGAGATGAGGGCATTCGGCGAGACGGGGCTGGCGGAGGCTCGCGACCTGGGCGTCGAGGTGCCCGCCGAGCTCGAGGAGGCGCTCGCCGTCGTCGCCGACGCCGAGTGCTACAAGTCTCGCGAGATCCCCCGCGCGGCAGGCGCGGTGAAGCGCGCGAAAGCGGCGATCGAGAAGGCGAAAGACGAGCTTCGGGGCGAAGTCGCCCAGGAGCTCGACGAGTGCCGCGCGTCGTACGAGGCGAGCTACGACATGGAGGCCGCGGGCCCCGGGGCGCGCAGCGCGTTCGGCGAGCTCTTCGATCGCGCCGGAAAGCGGCTTGCCGCCGAGCAGTCGGCGCTGCGCATGCGCGCCTTCATGGGCGATTTCAAGCGCGACAACACCGCGAGAATCGTGGAGCTGCTCACGCCGGCCGCCCCCGCCCCAGCGGCGGGCGCGGCACCGGGCTCAAGCCCGCGGGCCGAATGCGGGGGCAACCCCCCAAAGCCGACCCACGCGCCCAAGACCGTCGCGCTCAGCTCGCTTGCCGCGCGCGGGTACGGCAAGCCGACCATCCAGACCAGGCAGGACGTCGACGACTACCTCGAGGCGCTGCGCGCCGAGCTCGAGGCCGAGGTCGACGCCGGCGTCATCGTTGCGAGGTAGGACCGTGGACATAGACACCAAAGAGATAGAGGACAGGATACGGGGCCAGTTCGCCCTGGGGCACGCCACGCTGTTCTGGGAGGACGAGGCCGGGGAGTACGCAGAGGCCGCCCATGGGCTCGACCTGGGCGGCGGCGCCCTTATCGACGTGACAGGCTCTGAGCTGGCGGGCAAGCGCGCCATCCTGCGCGAGCGCCCCGCGCGCAACCTGGTGGTCTACCGGGCCGGCGGCAAGCCGCGCCCCGAGGACGACTTCCTCTACGACGTGAAGCTGGCGGCCACCCCGTTCACCTGCAAGATGGAGGGCATCTGGGCCGCCGAGTGCGGCGTGCCCGCTCAGCTCGCCGGCGCGCTGGCGGACCACGGGCGCTTCTTCAACTCGAAGGAGCGCCGCGCCGCCCTGGCCGAAAGCGGGCTCGACAAGACAAGCGGGGCATCGCTGCGCCTGGCGATGTTGGCCGCCTGCGCGGGATCCAAGGCCGACTCCCCGCGCGACGCCGTGCGCGACGCTGTGCGCAGGCTGCTCGCGGAGCTGGGGCGCGGCCAGGACAGGACGGCGAGGGCCATCGCCGAGTGCGGCCTCTCGGCGACCCTGTGGGCCGCCGTCGGCGACGCGCTGGGCTACCGCGCGCCCGAGGGCGAGGAGCCCACGGTTGAGGACCTCGCGCTCAAGATGCTGCAGTCGCGCTGCGCCAACCTGCTGGGCGAGCAGCACCGCCTGAGGCCGGACGCCGAGCGGATACTCGGCGAGCTCGCGTCGAGCGTGCGCACGCGCGGCGCCTACGAGGCGCTGGCGCGGGAGTACGCCGAGGCCATCGAGGCGGGCGTGCCCGCGGACAGGCGCTGCGCCGAGGGCGTCGGGGACAACGACACCCTGCCCGCGTTCGACGGGTGGATCGTCGCCGACCTGCTGGCCCGGGCCGTCGACGGGACCCTGAGGGCGAAGGAAGCCGAGGAGGTGGCGGCCTCGCGGCGCCCCACCCTGTGGTTCGGCGAGTACGGGAGCCGATACGCCGCGATCGAGGCCGCGTGCGCCCTGTTCGAGGAGATCGACGCGTACCGCGCCCAGTGCTCAGCTAGGACGACCGCGGCCGAGATCTTCGACGCGTACTGCAGGGACTGGCACCGCGCCGACGCGGCCTACCGCCGGCTCGTGGGCTCCATGAGGGCGGCGGGGTCGGGCTTCCGGCAGGCTGCGCGCGCCCTGGCCTCCAAGGCCGACGACGCCTACGGCAAGTTCCTCGTCGACCTCACGGACCGATGGCAGCTGCACCTTTTGGACGGAGGGGCCTACCCGTCCGCCGGCGTGCCCTCGCAGGCGGGCTTCTTCCGCGAGCACGTGGAGAAGGCGTTCCCGCGCGCCGAGGCGGGCAAGCGCGTGGGCGTGGTGGTGTCCGACGCCATGCGCTACGAGGTGGGCCGCGACCTGGCCGCGAGGCTGAGCCGGGGCGACGTCGCCGCGGGGCGCGCCCGCGTGAAGGCGGCGTGCGCCGCGATGGCGTGTATGCTGCCCAGCTACACGCAGCTGGGGATGGCGGCGCTGCTGCCCGCCGGCGCGATGGAGGTGGACCCGGCCACCGCGAACGTGACGAAGGGCGGCGAGGCCACCGACGGCATCGCCAACCGCCAGAAGATCGTGGAGGCGGCCGTGCCGGGGGCGGTGCTGGTGCAGGCCGCGACGGTGCTCGAAAACGGCCTGCCCGACGTGGGCGCCGCGCCGCTCGTGGTGGTGTACCACAACGCCATCGACAAGCGCGGCGACGCCCGCGACACCGAGGGCGAGGTGTTCGCCGCGTGCGAGGATGCGATCTCCCAAGTGGCGGCGATTGCCGGCGAGCTTCTGCGGGCCGGGTGCGGCAAGGTGGTTGTGACGGCCGACCACGGCTTCCTCTACCAGGATCGGGCCGTGGAGGAGTTCAACTACGCCGTGGTGGACGGCCTGGGCGACCTTTCGCACGCCGAGGGGCGCCGCCTCACGCATGGCAGGCGCTTCGCCGTGGGCGACGAGGTGCCGAAGAGCGACTCGCTCATCGAGTACTGCGCCGCGCAGCTCTCGCTCGACGGCGATGAGAGGTTCGCCTTCCCGCGCGGCGTGGCGCGCCTGCGCCTGAGAGGCAGCGGCGCCCGCTTCGTGCACGGCGGCGCGTCGCTCCAGGAGAACGCGGTGCCCGTGGTGACCATCGAGCGCGCGGGCGGCCGGGCGGCCGCGGGGCGCACAGGGGCGCAAGGCTTCCTGTGCGGCAGGCCGTCCATCACCGGCGCCACGGTGGCGCTCGACGTGTACCAGACGCAGCCGTGCTCGGAGAAGGTGGCGCCCCTGGCCGTGAAGGTGGGCCTCTACAGCCCCGACGACGCGGCGCGCCCGCTGTGCGCCGAGGAGAAGGCGCTCGAGCTTGCGAGCACGGCCGAGGGATCGGAGGGGCGCAAGACCCGCGTCACGCTGCTCGTGACCGACGACGTGGACGACTACCCGCAGGCGGTGCTGAGGATATCGTCGCGCATAGGCAACACCAACCAGTATGGCGCCGAATGGGAGCAGCGGCTCTCGGTGAACCGCGCCTTCGGCAACGACTTCGACTTCTAGGACGGCAGACATGGACTCGAACAAGATCAAGGCCCTGGCTTTCGGCGCGCGCGACGCGCTGCGCGCCGAGGTGGGCGCGCGCATCAAGGCGGTGCTGGCCGAGGGCAGCGCCGAGCGGCTGGACGAGCCCGAGAAGGTGCGCGCCCTGGAGGCCTCCATCGCCGACAGAGGCCTGGACGCCGTGGTGGAGTCCACCGCCTACACCTGGTTCAACCGCCTGTGCGCGCTGCGCTTCATGGACGCGCGCGGCTATACGCCCGTGCCTGCGGTGACGCCGCGCGCCGGCGCCACGCAGCCGGCCGTGCTGGCCGACGCGGCCCAGGGGATGTTCGACCCCGAGTACGGCTTCTCGCGCCTGGTGCGCGACCGCGTGCAGAGCGTGCTTGCCGGCGGCAGCGGCTCGGGCGCGAACCGCACCGAGGCGGCCTACGGCGTGCTGCTTGAGGCCGTGTGCGCCCACTACGCCGAGGCCATGCCGTACCTGTTCGGCGAGGCGGCTGCGTCGAGCCTGGCCATGCCCCAGGGGCTTCTGGCAGAGGACTCGATCCTGCGGCGCATCGTGGCAGACATGGACGACGACGCCTGCGAGTCCGTCGAGGTGCTGGGCTGGCTGTACCAGTTCTACGTGGCGGAGCGCAAGGACGAGTTCTTCAACAGTAAAAGGAAAGCAAAGCCTGAAGATTTAGCGCCCGCTACCCAGCTGTTTACGCCCGACTGGATCGTGAAGTACCTGGTGGAGAACTCGCTGGGGCACCTGTGGATGCTCAACAACCCCGGCAGCGCCCTGGCGGGAAAGATGGACTACTACATAGCGCCCGAGGGCGAGACCGAGGACTTCATCGAGGTGTACTCGCCCGAAGACCTGACGGTGTGCGACCCGGCTTGCGGCAGCGGCCACATCCTGGTGTACGCGTTCGACGTGCTGTTCGAGATCTACCAGGAGGAGGGCTACCTGCCCGAGGACATACCGGCGCTCATCCTGCAGAAGAACCTGTTCGGCATGGAGATTGACGGGCGCGCCGCCGAGATCGCGAAGTTCGCCCTTGAGATGAAGGCGCGCGAGAAGGACCCCGGCTTCTTCGAGAAGCGCATTGACGCGAACGTGACGGTGCTGGAAACGGTGAAGTTCGAGCCTGGCGCCCTCGCCGGCGCAGGCCCGATTGCGGGCGCCACCGAGCTGCTGGACGCCTTCGCGCACATGACCGAGGTGGGCAGCCTCTACGTGCCTGCCCCAGGCGACATGGCGGCGGTGGACAATGCCATAGCGAACTTCAGCGAGGACGACTTGTTTGGAGCTAATGCGCTCAAAAAGCTGCGCACGATGAAGAGCGTGCTCGAGGCACTCTCGTGCCGAGCGGATTGCGTGGTCGCGAATCCGCCGTATATGGGCAGCGGCAAGTTTGGTGTCTGGATGAGTCGATGGATCAGAGAAAAATACCCAAATGGGGGCAATGATCTATGCACGTGCTTCATTGAAAGAGGATTCGAATTAATGGAAGATAAGGGCTTCGAATCAATGATTACGGCTTCATCCTGGATGTTTTTATCTTCGTATGAGAATATGCGAGTTGAACTGCTATCTAAATGCCGTATATCTTCAATGATCCAGCAATCTACGCATGGTTTTGCTGGCGTTACTGTGCCGACTGTCATGTTTTCGATTGAAGCGAGTAAAACTAGCTCGATGGGAAATTACATTCGATTGGAAAACTTTGATCGCCCGCAATGGCAGCGGCCTAGAGCGCTTGAGGCAATTAATGATTCGTCTTGCCCTTGGCGATATTGCGCAAATCAAGATGATTTCAATGCGATCCCGGGACACATTATTGCGTATTGGACTACGGAAACCATGCGGGCGAATTTCGCTAAAGGGATTACAACGGGCAAGAATGATTTGTATTTGAGATTTTGGTGGGAGGTAGCTATCAATCGGCTGACGCAAAGTCGGCGTAGTATTGGTGACCGTATTGAGTCTTGTTGGGTCCCCGCTGACAAAGGCGGAGAATTTAGAAAATGGTATGGCAATAATTGTTTTGTCATCGATTGGCGTAATAACGGGCAGGCAATTATTGATTCACCCGCATCGACTCCGCGCAATTTGAGTGCAACTTTTTTGCCCTCTAGTGCTTGTTCGAAAATATCATCTGGCGATATTGCTTTTCGTCATCACGACGGCGGATTTGTGTTTACCGATGCCGCTGTCAGCCTGACGGGCCGCGAGTCTCAACAGGCTGTTGTTGAAGGGTTCCTCAATTCAAGTGTTGCTTTGGCAATGATGAAAGTGCTAGCTCCGACATTGAATTTTGAGGTTGGTCAAATCAGGTCGCTTCCGTTATTTACCGTTGGCAAAAATAAAGAAGCCATCGATTTGCTGGTCGACAACTCGCGGTGCGTATCTCGCACCGATTGGGACTCCTTCGAAACCTCTTGGGACTTCGAGTGGCACCCGCTTGCGCCTTCCGCTCACGAACGCGCTGAGCAGCTCTCCTACGGCATGAATTCCGATGCCCGCGCGGCCTCCGTTTCGCTCATCTCGGAGCGGTTCAAGCGCTGGAGTATCGAGTGCGACGAGCGCTTCAGCCAGCTCAAGTCCAACGAGGAGGAGCTCAATCGCATCTTCGCGTGCATCTACGGAATGGGGGGCGAGGTGCCCATCGAGGTGCCCGACGACAAGGTGTCGGTACGCCGAGCCGACCTGGTGCGCGACGTGAAGTCTCTCGTTTCCTACGGCGTCGGCTGCATTATGGGACGCTACTCCACGTTTGCACCCGGGCTCATCCTGGCCGACGCGCAACAGACCGTCGGCGACTTCAAGGCCAAGGTACCCGACGCCGGGTTCCTGCCCGACGAGGACGCCATCCTCCCCGTGCTCGACGGCGAGTGGTTCGGCGACGATATCGTGGTGCAGTTCCGCAAGTGGCTCGAGGTGACTTACGGCGCCGACGCCCTTGCCGACAACGTCAGGTTCATCGAGGACGCCTTGGGCAAGGTCCTTCGCAAATACTTCGTGAAGGACTTCTACAAGGACCACTGCGCCACCTATCAGGTGACGGGCAGCGGCAAGCGCCCCATCTACTGGATGTTTTCCAGCCCCAAGGGCAGCTTCCAGGCCCTGGTGTACATGCATCGCTACACGCCGAGCACGGTGGGCCAGATCCTCACCAAGTACCTGCGCGAGTACATCGAGAAGCTCAACGCGACCATCAGCCAGCTCGACCAAAGCGAGCGCGCGGCCGACAACCGCCAGGCCGACAAGTACCGCGCCGTGGTGCGCGAGCTATCCGATTGGGAGCGCGACGTCGTCTACCCGCTGGCCAACGAGCGCGTGGACATCGACCTGGACGACGGCGTGAAGAAGAACTACAACAAGTTCCCACGCGCCCTGGCTAAGGTTGCGGGCCTGAGTGAGTGGAAGTAGGCCGTGATGGAGGAGCTTCGATGAAAGATGCCGGACTGCTCGTTTCCGAGCTTGCGAAAACCACCACCGAGCTCGAGTGGGTGGAGTTCAAGACCAACAACAAAGACCCCAAGATGATCGGCCGCGACATCAGCGCGCTCGCGAACTCGGCCACGCACCGCGAGGCATCGTGCGCGTACATGATATGGGGCGTCGACGACGCAACGCACGAGGTCGTGGGGACCGAGTTCGACCACCGTACGCTGAAGTGCGGCAACGAGGAGGTCGAGAACTGGCTGCACCACCAGCTCTCGGGCAACGCGTCGTTCGAGTTCGTCGAAGGGGAATGCGACGGGCGCCGCGTGGTGGTGCTCTCGGTCCGGCCCGCCTTCTCCCACACGGTCGACTTCGAGAACGTGGCCTACATCAGGGTGGGTTCCTACACCAAGCCGCTGAAGAGCTACCCGGCGATCGAGGCCGAGGTGTGGAACAAGATAACCAAGGCCGACTACGAGGCGTCCACGGCGCTTGAGGACGTGCCGCTGCGAAACGTTCTCGAGCTGCTCGACTATGCGAAGTACTTCGAGCTCCTGGGCCTTCCGCTGCCGCAGACCCAGGAGGAGACCGCGCGCTACCTGGGCGAGGACTGTCTGGTGGCGAAGCAAGACGACGGGCGCTTCTCGATAACGAACCTGGGAGCGCTTCTCCTCGCCCGCAACCTGTCCGATTTCGCCGGCCTTGAGCGCAAGGCCGTCAGGATCGTCAAATACGAAGGCACGGGGCGGCGCGCGATATTGAAGGATCGCGTTTCCCCCGTCGGCTACGCCAACGGCTTCGAGCAGACCATCGAGTACCTCCACGCCATCCTGCCGTCGAGCGAGCCCATCGGCGACGCGCTGCGCACCCAGCGGGCCCCATACCCTGCCGAGGCGCTGCGTGAGCTCATGGCGAACATGCTCGTGCACCAGGACCTGACGACCTCGGGCAACGGCCCGCTCGTCGAGGTGTTCGACGACAGGGTCGAGTTCACCAACCCGGGCGCCTCGCTGGTAGAGCCCCTGCGGCTGCTCGACAACCCTCCCCGGTCGAGGAACCAACGCCTGGCCTCGCTCATGCGCCGCTTCGGCATCTGCGAGGAGCTGGGCACGGGCTGGGACAAGGTGGTCATGAGCTGCGAGGAGATGTTTCTGCCCTCGCCGAAGGTAGACGACTACGAGAGCGGCGCGGGGAGCATGAAGGTTACGCTGCGCGCCCGGGTGCCCTTCTCGAGCATGCTGCCGAGCGACAGGGTCATGGCCGCGTACTGGCACGCGTGTGTCTGCTACATGGAGGGCGCGCCCATGGGCAACGCGTCGCTTAGGGCCCGGTTCGGCGCGGACGAGCCGAGCGCCTCGACCATATCCCGCCTGATCCGCGACACGGTGGACGCAGGGCTCATCAAGCCCTACGACCCCAACGGCGGGAGAAAGTACATGACGTACGTCCCGGCCTGGGCATGACGGCCTTATTTGCGCGCCATTTTCATAGGGGGCGACAATACGGCGACGCTCTTGGAAAACGCCTGATAGAGGGCTTGCCGTCTCGATAGTTTTATTTGCGCGCCATTTTCATGGTGCGCGGAAAGGACCGTTTCGTGGACGATTTGGACAAGAAACTCAACGACGTGTTCACGGGATACGTGGTGCGCAAGGACCTGGTGAAGCTCGTGAAGGGCAACGCCGCCGTGCCGAGCTACGTGCTGGAGTTCCTCTTGGGACAGAACTGCGCCACCGACGACGAGGAGCAGATCGAGGCCGGCGTGGAGCGCGTGCGCAGCATCCTGGCCAAGCACTACGTGCAGCGCGCCGAGGCGGGCGCCATCCGCAGCGACATCAAGCAGTCTGAGTACAAGCGCATCATCGACAAGGTGTCCGTCACGCTCAACGAGAAGCGCGACGCCTACGAGGCCACGTTCGAGAACCTGGGCGTGAGCCGTGTCCTGGTGAGCTCGGACACGGTGAAGAAGAACAGGCGCCTGCTGGTGTCGGGAGTGTGGTGCATCGCGGACTTGGCCTACGAGCCCAACGAGGCGCGCGACGAGTCTCCCTACATCCTGATGAACCTGAAGCCCATCCAGATGAGCCGCTTCAACTTCGAGGGCTACGTGGAGCGGCGCTCGCGCTTCACCGAGGACGAGTGGATCGACGTGCTCATCCGCTCCATAGGACTGGACCCCGCGCAGCTGGGGCGGCGCGCCAAGCTGTTCCAGCTGACGCGCCTGGTGACCTACTGCGAGCGCAACTACAATCTGGTGGAGCTGGGCCCCAAGGGCACGGGCAAGAGCCACGTGTTCAGCGAGTTCAGCCCGCACGGCATCCTCATCAGCGGCGGCGAGGTGACGCCGGCGAAGCTGTTCGTGAACAACTCGACGGGCAAGATCGGCCTGGTGGGCTACTGGGACTGCGTGGCGTTCGACGAGTTCGCCGGCAAGAGCAAGAAGCCCAAGGCCGACATCGTGGACATCATGAAGAACTACATGGCCAACAAGAGCTTCAGCCGCGGCATCGAGCAGGTGACCGCCGAGGCGTCCATGGTGTTCGTGGGCAACACGAGCCACGACGTGAGCTACATGATCAACCAGACCGACCTTCTGAACGACCTGCCCGCCGTGTACCACGACCCGGCGTTCATCGACCGCCTGCACGCCTACATACCCGGCTGGGAGATGGACATCATCCGCGGGGACATGTTCTGCAGCGACTTCGGCTTCATCGTGGACTACCTGGCCGAGGCGCTGCGCGCCATGCGTCCCATGGACTACTCGGGAGAGATAGACAAGTTCTTCGAGCTCTCCAGCAGCATATCGACGCGCGACCGCGACGGCGTGGTGAAGACGTGCGCCGGCCTGATGAAGATCCTGTTCCCTGGGCGCAACGAGACCGCCGAGGAGGCGGCCGAGATTGTGGAGTTTGCGCTGGAGCTGCGCAAGCGCGTGAAGGACACGCTCATCCGTATCGACGAGACCTTCGAGCGGGTGGACTTCGCGTACCGCCCCAAGGAGGGCGGCGAGTGGAAGCATGTGGCGACGCTTGAGGAGCTGGACTACCCGGCGACGTACCACTCGCTGGACAAAGTGCCGTGGGAGGCGCCCGGGCAGGCTGGCGGAGACGTTACGTTGGGCGATTTCGGTGAAGAGTCTGTTGCGTCATCGGTAGTGAACGAACCCGTGACGGATAACGATATCCGGGGAACCGAAGGGTCGCAACCCACCGCTGCGCCCGATTCGGGAGCGCGCTCTGCCTCTTCCGAATCGGTTGTAAATACGAGACCCGTTCCGAAGCCTGGGCATCTTGCACTTCGCGAGAACCAGCGCGGAGTCTCCTACGAGAAGCTGTTCGGTGCGTATCTTGAGGGTGCTCATGAAATAGAGATAATCGATCCTTACGTGAGGACATTCCACCAGTGCCGCAATGTCATGGAATTACTCGAAGTGGTCGTACGCCATTTCAAGTACGATACGCCTTCGATCAAGGTGCATCTGATTACGGCGCCCGACGAATACTCCGATTCGAAACAGGAGGACTATCTAGAGCGAATCAAGGACTCAATGATGCCTCTGGGGCTCGATTTCACATGGAAGATTGATGAGAGCGGAACGTTGCACGCGCGCCACCTCAAAATCGACAACGCGTGGGACATCTTGCTCGACCGAGGGCTGGATATCTGGCAGCGCTTCGACAGCAACGACGCCTTCAGCATAGAAGGCCGCATGCCCGAGATGCGCCGCGTGAAGGCGTTCGAAATCACTTACATGAAGGTTGGGTAGGTATAGTTGAACGAAACATTCAATGTTAAAGACGCGCTTAAAGAGAAGTCCGACGAGTTAAAGCGGTCGCTCGGCCTTCAGCTAGGCCACCCCGTCTCTCAAGGGGATTTAAGCGAGGAAGAATGGCTGGCTTTTCTCAACGGCTTTCTTCCGAAACGCTACGCCGCCTCAAAGGGGTTCGTCTTCGATAGCACGGGCGGAACGAGCGAGCAGATAGACGTAATAATCTATGATCCACTCCATTCCCCTCTGATCATGAAAACCAGGAACGGTGAAAAATACGTCACCGCAGAGAGCGTTTACGCCGTGTTCGAAGTCAAACAGGACGCCAACAAGGACCACATTGAATACGCGAACGAGAAGATTCAATCGGTTCTCGACCTGAAGAGGACATCAAGAGGCATGATTTCAGCCGGCGCATCCGTGCCTGCACGAAGTTTGACTCCGATTATCGGCGGGCTTTTGACCACTCGGTCAGAAAGTAAGCCCGAGACGATCGAGAAGAACATGCTCTCTTGTCCCAATGTTGACATTGTTTGTGCAGCTGAGGATGGGACATTTCATAAATGTGAAGGCGAGGTTCAAGCCTCCAATGGTGACGAGGCGGTCTTCTCCTTCTTTTATCTGCTCCTTGACGAATTGTTCAAGCTCGGCACCGTTGCCGCAATCGACATAAGAGATTACGCCGACCTTTCCCTGGAATCGTTCGAGATAGCGAGGTAAAAGAATGTCTCTGCAATCGGATTTCCAAACATTTCTATCGGACATCGAGCCTAGTAAAACGACGGTCGAGCAGATAAGTGCCGCCCATAAGGCTTTGAGAGGCTATCTTTCAGCGCATGAACACTATGGAGAGCATTGCGTTCGCACGTATCTGTCCGGGTCATACGCCAAGCACACGTCTACTCGCCCAGCAAAAGACGACGACAACCGAGATGTCGATATCATTGTCGAGACAGATTACGGCTCCGATGCCAATTCTGCCAACGTCATCACTGAGTTAAGAGATATCCTTCTCGACTCTTCGAAGTATGCGTCTGCTCATCTTCAGACGCATTCCGTCGGAATATCCTTCTCGAACCTTGATATCGATGTCGTTCCGCTAGCTGTCGATGACGAAACTTGCTTTATCGGGTGCATAGACGATGGTCGGTGGACCGAAACGAACCCAAAAGGGCACATCGAATGGTCAACCACTGTCAATGCGGAACATGATGGCAGGTTCAAGCCCGTTGTCAAAATCATGAAATGGTGGCGTAGAGAAAACTGCCCTGAGGAAGAGCGCTGGCCCAAAGGCATCACTCTTGAGAAGATTATCGCCGATCATTATCCAGAAGATGTGACGCTTTATGAGGACATCATCGTGCAGCTAATGGAGAACATAGCGGAATCTTATGACGGCCTTCTTGCTGACGGAATCAAGCCGCAGGTGATTGACCCCTCGCTGACCACAAACGATCTTGCTAGCGGGTACCGGAGAGAAGACTTCGAGGCGTTCGTTCGTGCAATTCACGCCGCACTCGATTTGATTAGCGAGGAAGGCTCTACGAGCTCGACTTGGAGGAAGATACTCGGTAACAGGTTCCCCGCAAGCAGTCGAAACGCGTCTGCTCTTTCCCCAGCATATCTTTCGACAGCGGCCGCGCTTTCCGTTCCGCACCGCAAAACCCCGCCATGGCCGATGGCATGTCAAAGACCCGGGGTGATTGTGGTCGCCGATGTCACCTACCCGGATGGAAAACGCGAACGCATCACGACTAACGACCGGGTCATACCGAAGAAATGCGAGATTGACTATAAAGTACTTCGGCCGTTGAGCCTTGCCACTGCAAAAGTGAAATGGCAAGTTGTCAATACAGGCGCCGAAGCACAAGCGGCCAAACAACCTCGCGGCGAGTTCAACGATTCGAATATCGAAAAAGGCGGGCGGCACGAGTCTACGGCATACAGGGGTCGTCATTACGTACAGTGTTTTCTGATAAAAAACGATAGGTGCGTTGCTCGCAGCAAAGAGTTCTTTATCAACGTTGAATAGCGAGTTCAACTAACGCCCTGGCATCGACTTTATAAACCGAGATAACGTTAAGGGAAAGATATTAAGGAATACGAGGATGGATGCAGGAAAATCTACGATAAGCGGCGTGTTCAACGGATCGCGCCTGCTCGAAATACCCTTCTACCAAAGGGCGTACGTCTGGGGAGAAGAGCAGTGGGAGCGCTTCCTCGGTGACATGGAATTCGTCACCGCCTCTAAGCGATCCTACTTCCTGGGCTCCATCATCCTGAAGCAGGCCTCCTCCGGCAACACATGGTCCGAGGTGTCTGA
>NZ_DAWDUX010000044.1:0-17743 GCF_052346665.1 Collinsella sp. | reverse complement strand
CCACACCAGCTTGCCGTCGTCCTCGACGATCTTGATCTCGCCGTCGTAGCCGCACTCCTGGCAGTAGTCGCTCTTGGTGTTGAGCTCCGCGTACATGATGTTGTCGTAGATGTACTGCATGACGCGGATGACCGCCTTGAGGTTGTCCTGCATGTTGGGCACCTCGACGTAGGAGATGGCGCCGCCCGGGGACAGGCGCTGGAACTGGCTCTCGAACTTGAGCTTGTCGAAGGCGTCGATCTCCTCCGAGACATGGACGTGGTAGCTGTTGGTGATGTAGCCCTTGTCCGTCACGCCGGGGATGATGCCGAAGCGGCGCTGCAGGCACTTGGAGAACTTGTAGGTGGTCGACTCCAGCGGGGTGCCGTAGATGGAGTAGTCGATGTCCTCCGCGGCCTTCCACTCGTTGCACTTGTCGTTCATGCGCTGCATGACCGCCATGGCGAACGGCGTGCCCTTCTCATCGGTGTGGCTGGCGCCCGTCATGAACTTCACGCACTCGTACAGGCCGGCATAGCCGAGGCTGATGGTCGAGTAGCCGCCAAAAAGCAGCTTGTCGATCTTCTCGCCCTTGTCCAGGCGCGCCAGAGCACCGTACTGCCACAAAATGGGCGCGGCGTCGGACAGGGTGCCCAGAAGGCGCTCATGGCGGCAGCGCAGGGCGCGATGACACAGCTCCAGACGCTCATCGAAGATTTCCCAGAACTTGTCCATGTCGCCCTGCGAGGAGAGCGCGACGTCGGGCAGGTTGATGGTCACGACGCCCTGGTTGAAGCGACCATAGTACTTGGGCTTGCCGGGCTCGTAGTTCTTGGCGCGGGCCACGTTGTCATACCCGTTGCCGGAGCGATCGGGCGTGAGGAAGCTGCGGCAGCCCATGCAGGTGTAGCAATCGCCGTTGCCCTCGGTCTCACCCTTTGAGAGCTTGAACTCGCGCATCTTCTTCTCGGAGATGTAATCGGGCACCATGCGCTTGGCGGTGCACTTGGCCGCGAGCTGGGTCAGGTAGAAGTACTCGGAGCCCTCGCGGACGTTATCCTCCTCGAGGACGTAGATGAGCTTGGGGAACGCGGGGGTGACCCACACGCCCGCCTCGTTCTTCACGCCCTCGTAGCGCTGGCGCAGGGTCTCCTCGATGATCATGGCAAGATCGCGCTTCTCGGCCTCGCTGCGGGCCTCATTGAGGTACATGAACACGGTGATGAAGGGGGCCTGTCCGTTAGTGGTCAGCAGCGTCACCACCTGATACTGGATGGTCTGCACGCCACGGCGGATCTCATCGCGCAGGCGGGTCTCCACGACCTCGGACACCTTCTCCTCGGGGGCATCCACGCCAAGCTCGACGAGCTCCGCCTCGACCTGACGACGGATCTTCTGACGGCTGACCTCGACGAACGGTGCGAGGTGCGTGAGCGAGATGGACTGGCCGCCGTACTGACAGGAAGCGACCTGGGCGATGATCTGCGTGGCGATATTGCAGGCGGTGGAGAAGCTGTGGGGGCGCTCAATGAGCGTGCCGGAAATGACCGTGCCGTTCTGCAGCATGTCCTCAAGGTTCACGAGGTCGCAGTTATGCATATGCTGGGCGAAGTAGTCGGAATCGTGGAAGTGGATGATGCCCTCGTTATGGGCCTCAACGACCTCGGCGGGAAGCAGAACGCGCTGCGTGAGGTCCTTGGAGACCTCGCCCGCCATGTAGTCGCGCTGGACCGAGTTGACGGTCGGGTTCTTGTTGGAGTTCTCCTGCTTGACTTCCTCGTTGTTGCACTCGATAAGTGACAGAATCTTGTCGTCGGTGGTGTTCTTCTGGCGCTTGAGGCCCTGCACGTAACGGTAGATGATGTAACGACGGGCGACTTCGAAGCGGTCGAGGGCCATAAGCTCATCCTCGACCATGTCCTGAATCTCCTCGACGGAGACCGTGTGGCCGGCCTCTTCGCAGCGGTCGGCGACGTTTTCCGCGGCGTAGCGAACCTGACGATCGGTGAGGCGCTCACTGCTCTTGACCTCACTGTTGGCGCCGTTGATGGCGTTGATGATCTTCTGGAGGTCAAACGTGACCTCGGAACCGCTGCGCTTGATGATCTTCATGTGACTCCTCCGCGACCCAAGCTTGCTCGTGACTTCCTTACGGGATAGGAAAGCCCCGGCCCCACGCATTTGCATATGGCAGCGGGGTCGAGGCTCATCATTGCCTTTCATAAGTATGATACGGCATTTTGCCATCAATATCTGGTGACATCCGTAAACGGAATCACTATATGTTGTGTTTTAGCAGGTCAGAAGCAATGTGCTAATTTTTCCTCTCATTCAAGGTTGCAAATTGACCCGAATTGTTAGGAGAGAGCCCACCGTCCCCCACCTGCATGGATGACAAAATGCTCGCGGGAGCCGCAACCGAGGTGTCCACAAGTTCTCCGCCAGTCGCCGACAAGTGGAACAAGAGACCCTCACCATAACCGCAGGAAGCCTATATGTTGTGATTGAGCGTATGAACTTGCAATTAGACTCATGCTGAAAAAAGGGCACCTCGTTGGATGCCCTTCTTAAACCATATGGAGGCGAAGCCCGGATTCGAACCGGGGGTAAAGGCTTTGCAGGCCTCTGCCTTACCACTTGGCCACTTCGCCATATATGCAAAGGGCCGATTTAAATCGGCCCTGGCGCATACAATGGAGCGGACAACGGGGCTCGAACCCGCGACCCCAACCTTGGCAAGGTTGTGCTCTACCAACTGAGCCATGTCCGCTTATGGTGGGCGATACAAGATTTGAACTTGTGACCCCTACCGTGTCAAGGTAGTGCTCTCCCCCTGAGCTAATCGCCCAACTCAGGTGCGCATCAGCGCGGGGATTAATATAGCCCAGATACGAGCGTTCGGTCAACAACTTTTTCCATCTTTTTTAAAATTGTTTGAAACGGCAGTCTAACCTCGGGTGTTACGCAGATTACCGTGCACCGATCTCAAGGAGGATGCCATGCGACTCACGCAAGCCAACGAGCCCTGCGCCAAGAACTCGTCGCCGCGGCGCCGGTGCGGACTTGTCGCGACGTGCCCGTGAGGACAGGCGGTCGCTGTCGAGACGACCCCAAGGATCACCCCAGCAGCGTAAACAATCATGAAAAATGACTTGCACATTATCGTCTGATTGCGTATAGTACTTTCTCGCAAGCGGACATGGCTCAGTTGGTAGAGCACAACCTTGCCAAGGTTGGGGTCGCGGGTTCGAGCCCCGTTGTCCGCTCCATTGTATGCGCCAGGGCCGATTTAAATCGGCCCTTTGCATATATGGCGAAGTGGCCAAGTGGTAAGGCAGAGGCCTGCAAAGCCTTTACCCCCGGTTCGAATCCGGGAGCCGCCTCCATATGATTTGATTGAGGGCATCCTTTGGGGTGCCCTTTTCCGTACCAGACCATGCTCGTCAAGAGGGGTCATTACCCATGTGCCAAAACAAAACCAGTAGCAACGAATGCGATCCCCGCCCCCGCCGCAGGAGCATCAAGCAATCATCTTGATAAGGCGCACCTGCGTGCCAGGCGCATCGACGCGACGACGCACGTCGACGCTATCGACCAACATGCGCATGAGTCGGATGCCGCGACCGCGCTCTCGACTCTCTGGAGGTTCCTCGCCGTCCGTAATCTCAAATCCGCACCCGCAATCACGCACCTCGATCACCACACGGTCGGTGTAGGCGATCACCGTCATGGTACTCCCCTTGCCACCGCAGGCATGATCGTAGGCATTCGACAGCGCTTCGCCCGCCGCCAAAGCGGTGTCGAAGCAGTCATCGCGCGACAGCGGCAGGCCGCCCAGCAACTCAGCGATGCGGTGCCGGTACATGCCCAGGTTCTCGACGCCGGGTCGAATGGCGAGCGTCTTGCTCCACAGGGGCGGCGCATCGGGCGCAAGCACCGGAATAGGCGGCTTTTCCGCGGCCGAAACATGCAATGCATCGAGCAGGCGCGCGATCTGGAGAAAGCGGACCACCTGCGGGGAAGTGTTCACCAAAGACAACAGACCTTCGCGATCGAACAGCGTCCGCGCGCGCACGAGCAGGAACGCCAGCCCCGTCGAGTCGATGAAGCTCACATTCTGGCAGTTCACCAGAATGCGCCGTACCCCGTTTTCGATGAGGGCATCGACCTGCTCACGCAGGCGCGGTACCGACGCGATATCGATATCGCCCGCCGGCGCGATTACGGCTATGTCATTCCACTCGTTCATGTTGCTATGGTTCCCCGTTCACCGTCCACCGATACCCACGCACGCAAACACATCAGACGCCGCGCCGGTCGAACCTCAACGCCACGAGGGCGATGTCGTCATCGAGTGCCGAACCCGTAAACGCATCGAGCTCATCCAGAACCTGTGCGCACAGGCCTTCAACGCCCTCAGCAGCGGCACGAAGCAGCACCTCACGCAAACGAGCCTCGCCAAAGAACTCGCCTTCAGCATCGCGGGCCTCGATGGCACCGTCGGTGTACATAAAGAGAATGTCCCCGGGGTTAAACGAGAAGGTACCGTTCTCGTACACCATACTCGAGAAGGCGCCCACCACACCCGACTGGACGCTCAGCAACTCCGCCTCCACGCCATCGGCCTCGTTGGCCTTCACGAGCATGGTGGGGGGATGGCCGGCCGAGCAATACGTCGCGCGCCCATGGCGCAGATCGAGCTTTGCGATGAACATGGTCACGAAGGTCTCCACGCGCGAGAAACTCATGAGCATGCGGTTGAGCGACCGCGCCATACGCGCCGGGCTCGCCCCCTCCCAGGCATATGCGGTGAGTGCCGTCTTGACGAGCGCGGACATCGACGCCGCCTCCACGCCCTTTCCCGACACATCGCCCAAAATCATCACAGCGCGATCGTCGGGCAAGCGGATGAGGGTGTAGAAGTCACCGCCCACGAGCGCCTGGCGCGTGGCGGAGGAATACAGCGAATCCGAGGTGATGCCCGGCACAACCCCAAGGTCGTTGCGCATGCCAGCCTGCAAGGTCTGGGCAATGCGACGCTCGCTCTTCTGCTGCACGGCCCCGTCCATGATGAGCTCGAAGTCATGCGCGAGATGCGTCAGGTAATCGAACTCCATATCGTCCACGGGTTCTTGGGAATCATCGCGCAGCAACAAGAATCGACGGGGCGGAAGGACGGCGGCGAACGGGCCGTCGTCTTCGACAAATGCGCCCTCGTCTTGCTCGCGACCCATATCCACGAAAACGCCCTGGCACGGAAGGCCGTGACGCTCAAGCCACTCACCGACCCAGGTGATGCGGTCCACGCGCGCCAAACGAATCTGCTTGGGAGGCTCGGGCGCCGCGAGGGCACCCGCCTCGTCACCAAGCAGGTCGGCCGATGCGGGAGCGCCCACTCGGGCGGCGGGAGTCGTCACCGAGAAGAACATTTCCTCAACGTCGCAGGGAAGGTCCATGCGGCTTCCGCCGTCAAAGTCGATCACGTAGGCACCGCGCTCCACATCATGTAACACGGGCAAAAGGTGGCAAGACAACTGCTCACGGACCTCGCCTGTCATCTCGGTCCATGCCGCGATGGGGTCCTTTCCGTTCGCGTACAAAAGCTCGCGAATCCGACTAAGCGAGCGCGTGAGGGACGAGGTGCGCGCGGCGCGCAGACTGCTCACCACCCCCATCAACTCAATGGACAGATAATCGCATATGACCTCGAGAACACGGACGTCGTAGATGCGCGGATTGCACGGGCGCGTCCAGCCGAGCTCAACAACGCCCAAAACCTGCGTTCCAAAGTACACCGGGACCGCAATCATGGTCTTGAATGGAGGCATGTCCTGCAGACGCACGTTGTGCCGCACACGGGCATCGAGGTCATAAAAGGCACCGGGGGCCGTAGGGTCTGCCGGATCTCCGGGCACCAGCGACAGTCGGCAGGCTCGTTGCTCGCGCAGGACGTGGGTGGGCACACCCGCGCCATAGGGAATGAAATCGGGTACATACCTGGCCGCAATGCCTCGGCTCACACCGCGCAGCTTGAAGCCGCCGCCCTCGGCAAAGTAGATGGTCGTTCCCGCCGCATCGAGCGTGTCGGCCATGCGGTTGAGCACCGTGTCCAGCAACGTCGACATATCGCTGGAGCCCACCGTGGACATGATGACCGACAGCGTGCCCGAGAGGCGTTTATTGGCGGCTTGGAGCTCAGAAAGCAGGCGCTGCGTCTTGCGATCGTGGGCGTACTGCTCCTCGAGGCTGCGGATGGCGACCACATATCGATGCGCATGGCAGTCGCCCTTCTCCGCCTCGATGAGCTCGAGCGCACGTACGCGTACGGGGATGAAGGAGCCGTCGGGCAATTTGAGCATCAGCGTGTTCTCTTCGCCATCGGACGAAAAAGGCATCTTGTGACCGGTGGCTCGCTCAAATCCCGAACTGTAGAGCAGGTCTTTGATGTCGGCGCCGACGACTTGGGAGCGGCTCATCTTCTGGAGGACGAGAAACTGGCGGTTGACATGGCGTACCGCGCCGTCGGCATCACAGATAGCGACGGCGTCACTCGTCACCTCGACCAAACGGGCGACGTCGCTCAATTCCTCGTTGTGCATGTGTTCCATGCGCCACCTCCGCCGTACCAACATAACGCGGACGCGCGAGGGGGCTGCCGGCGAATCGCACGGCCGCGTGCGATATATAGCAAAAACGCGAACCCAAACCGGGCTCGCGTTTGACATGCGTGGTGTCGGAGGCGGGACTTGAACCCGCATGACCGAAATGTGGTCACTAGCACCTCAAGCTAGCGCGTCTGCCAATTCCGCCACTCCGACGTTTGCTTTCGCGTTACCGCGTCTGCAACGAGGAAGATAATACCCCGAGTCTCATCATTCGCGCAAGCCCCTTTTTCAAAAAAGTTTTGCGAAAGGGCCTGCAGAAGACTTCCTTGCAAGAAGTACCTGCAAAGATCCCTCTGAACGCAGGTAAGAGACGGGGCCTGGTAGTAAGAAAGATCCGCCCTTCCCCGCTGGGGATATAGGGCTAGACGAGCTCTACGGAACCAAGATCGACGAGCCCGTTCGGCAAGACATTCGCCATCTGCACGCGATCAGATGCGACCTTGGCATACGCCGGATGCACCAGGGGGATCATCGGCATCGCCTCGGACGCAAGGACAAGGGCCTCCCTTGCGCGCTCGGTACGCTCCGTCGCGTCGCGCTCCTCGGCCATGGTTGTGAGGGCGGCGGTGAGCGCATCATCTTCGTATCCCGCCCATGAGCCTCGCTCAGACGTGGTGCCAAGCAACTGGGACACCACCGTGTCGATTGTGGCAGCCGTCGGATCGAACGTGACGAGACAGCACGCACAATCGCCCTTATCAAGGCTTTCGGCAAGGTCTTCCGTCGCCAGCGCAGCGGTCTTCACCGTCAGCCCCAAGTCGGACATATCGCTCGCGATTTGGTCGGCGATGCGCCCCTGCACGCCCCCCTCGCGATACGTTAGGGTGAAATCGAGATTCAGCGGCTCCGCCGTCATCTCTGGGGCGTCTTTTGACTCTTCGGCAGAACCCATGGTCTGCTGGGCCTCGTCCTCCCGCTCCTGCGCGCTCAGCCCCTCTATGAGCTCCAGAGCCCGGTCAGCATCAAACGCGCACGCCTCCCACGACACCGTCTCGCCCACGCATGGGGCAACCGGGCTCATGGCGGGAGCGGCACTGTAATTGAGCACCTTCTTGCAAAGGGCTTCGCGGTCGATACCGCAGGAAATCGCACGGCGAAAGGCGGCGTTGTCGAACGGGGCCACACGTGTGTTGCACACCATGTACGTCAACCCAGCTTCAGGCCCCTGAACGAACCGCTCGCCCGGTTTCATGGTCCCCACGCTCGACGAAATGCCGCGCGCATCTTCGGCGTCCTTCAACTGATCAACGGGCACATCGCAGATATCGAGGACGCCCGCCTGGAAATGGTTGTATGCGGCAACGGTGTCGTCATGAATGGCGAGCAGGACGCCATCCACCAAGCTCGCACCATATGCGCACCCGTCAAAGCGCGTGAGCCGAATGTCGCCCTTTCCCTTCCACGGGCGGTCTAACATGAACGGTCCATTGCCCATGGGCTGTTCCGAAAACATAACGGGATTGTCCTCCGCACTCGCGGGAACAGGACCGAGAGCTGGATGCGAGACAATCGAGGCGAAGGCTGCCTGCGGCTCGGTAAGCGACACGGTAAGCGTGAGGTCGTCAGGACAGCGTAAACCGACCAATTCCGAGGCCCGGCCGCCAGACAGGGCATCATACCCATCGACAACGGAAAGCAAAGATCCCCAGCGGCTACGAGGGCCCTCGCCACCATTCTCCTTGTGTGTCTGATCCTCTTCCGTATCGTCGGACATCGGCTTGACCAAACGCTCCCACGCCCGCTTAAAGCAAGAGGCCGTGACGGATTCACCATTGTGGAACGTCGCACCTTCGACAAGGCTGAAGGTGAACGTGCGCGCGTCATCAGAAACGGTAACGCTGCGGGCTGCAGCGGGTGTCGCCACGCCGTCCACAATGCGCGTGAGGGGGCAAAAAAGCGCATGAAGCACCTGGAGGCCAAACCGATCGGAGACGAGCAGGGGGTCGATTGCCGAGGGCTTGCCGATACGACACGTCACCCATGAGGGCGGGACATCATCACTTGAGCCCGCATCGCCACCCTCAACCTGGCTGCACCCGCTTAGTCCAAGCCCCATCACACCGCATGCCGCAGCGCCTAGGAATGCACGCCTGTCGATCATCTCGGCCCCTTCCCGGATCTATTGCACAGATGCACTTCATCCCACCACTCTAAAGCAAAACCCGCATAACCCCAACCGAACAGTGGCCATCCCAGCAAAGTCCCCTCATGCATGAGACTTTTCTCGTCCGCGCGCGCGACTAAGTACGGACAGCCCTCACGCTTCACATCCAAGCGTACATTCCGCAGAAAGCCCGCCAAAAGGCGGGCTTTCGAGGACGCTTGCGCGATATGAAACATGAGGGCTGCGGGACCCCTACAGGTCGATGTACGACTCCTTGATGGGGAACGGCGTCGCATAATGACAAGCACAGAAGTGGCCCGCGCCGATTTCGCGGAACTCGGGCACTTCCTCGGCACATCTGCCCTGTGCGATCGGGCAACGCGTGTGGAAACGGCAACCGCTCGGCGGGTCGATCGGACTCGGCGGATCACCGGCAAGAATGATGCGCTTGCGGCTCTTCTGCACGTCCGGATCGGGGACCGGCACGGCGGAGAGCAGCGACTGCGTATACGGATGGTTCGGCTCGGCGTACAGACTCTTCCAGTCGGACAGCTCGACCATTTTACCGAGGTACATGACGGCGACGCGATCGGAAATGTGCTGAACGACGGAAAGGTCGTGGGCAATGAACAGATAGGCGGTACCGTACTGCTGCTGAAGGTCCTTCAGCAAGTTCAGAACCTGGGCCTGAATGGAGACGTCGAGCGCGGAAACGGGCTCGTCACAGATGATCAGCTTCGGACGCAGAATGAACGAGCGGGCGATACCGACGCGCTGACGCTGGCCACCAGAGAACTCATGCGGATAGCGGTTAATGTGCTCGGGATTGAGGCCAACGACGTCGAGCAGCTCGCGAACGCGATCCATACGCTCCTCGGGCGTACCAATGCCATGGATGACCATAGGCTCGGAAACAATCTCGCCGATCGTCATACGCGGATTGAGCGATGCATACGGATCCTGGAAGATGAACTGCATGTCGCGGCGCATATCCTTGAGCTCGGCCTTGTTCATCTTGGAGATGTCTTTGCCCTCAAAATACACCTTGCCGGACGTCGGCGGGTCGAGGTGCATGATGGCGCGGCCGGTAGTGGACTTACCGCAACCGGATTCGCCCACCAGACCGAAGGTCTCGCCAGCGCGGATCTCGAACGAGACGTCATTCACCGCAGAAACGACCTTCTTGGAGAACCTACCGCCCAGGAAACCGGAGCCAGTGGGGAACTCCTTCGTGAGGTGCTCAACCTTGAGCAGCGGAGTATTGTTGTCTGCCATTTAGGCCTCGCCTCCCTTCGAAGCTGCGACATCCACGTTATCGGGAATCGCGGTCGGCATGGTCCCGCGGGAGCGGGAGGTGTCGGGTGCGAACTTCTTCACGAAGGCATCATCATCATCGGCGTAATGACACTCGGAGTAATGGCCGTTGTCCATGACGAACTTCTTGGGGCGTTCCTTGTGGCAGAGCTCCGTGGCATACGGGCAACGAGGCGCGAACGCGCAACCCTGCGGCAGGTTGACGAGCGACGGCGGATTGCCGTGAATTGGCGTAAGCGGCTTCTTCTCATCGGTAGCCTGCTCGGGAATGGAGCGAATGAGGCCCCAGGTGTAGGGGTGACGGCTCTCGTAAAAGATCTCGTCGGCAGTGCCGAACTCCACGGGGTGGCCTGCGTACATGACCATGATCTTGTCGGCCATGTCGGCGACGACGCCCAGGTCGTGGGTGATCATAATGATGGCATTACCGTTCTTCTCCTGCATTTCCTGCATAAGTTCGATAATCTGCGCCTGGATGGTCACATCGAGGGCCGTAGTGGGCTCGTCGGCAATCAGGATGTCGGGATCGCAGGCGAGAGCCATGGCGATCATGACGCGCTGGCGCATGCCGCCGGAGAACTGGTGCGGATACTCGTTCACGCGCTTCTCGGGCTCAGGGATGCCCACGAGGTCGAGCAGCTCAGTGGCGCGCTTGAGCGCCTCCTGCTTGGAGTAGCCGCGGTGCAGACGAAGGCCCTCCCCCACCTGACGACCGATCTTGTAAACCGGGTTGAGCGAGGTCATGGGGTCCTGGAAGATCATCGCAATGTCATTGCCGCGGACGTGCTGCATCTCCTCCTCAGACATATTGAGCAGGTCGCGACCGCGATAGGTCACGGAACCGCCCTCAATCTTACCGGGAGGCATGGAGATGAGGCCCATGATGGTCATGGCGGTCACGGACTTGCCGGAGCCGGATTCGCCCACCACGCCGAGTGTCTCGCCGCGATCGAGCGTGTAGCTCACGCCGTCAACGGCATGCACGACGCCGTCCTCGGTGTGGAAGTACATCTTCAGGTCGTCGACCTCGAGCAGATGCTGGCCCTCGGGGATCGGCTGCGTCTTGAGGTCCACGAAAGTATCGTTGTTCTTAGCCATGGTTTTACGCGTCCTTCATCTTCACGTCGAGAGCGTCACGCAGGCCGTCGCCGAGCAGCGTGAACGCGAGCACGGTGGTCAGGATGGCGATGCCGGGCATGATCATGAGCCACGGCTCGGTCTGCAGGTACTTCTGACCCTCCTGGATGAGGGTGCCCCACGACGGATCGGGCGGGACGACGCCGAGACCCAAGAAGGACAGGGCGGACTCGGTCAGGATGGCGCCACCGATGTTCATAGTGGCATAGACCACGATAGAAGCAACGGAGTTGGGGAAGATATGGCGGGCGATGATGCGCGCGTCGGAAGCGCCCATGGATCGGGCAGCATCCACGTAGTCGCTCTCCTTAACGGAGAGGATGGCGGAGCGGAACACGCGGGCGATCGAGGGCCAGCCGAGGATGCCGATGGCGATAAACACGTTCTGAATACCATTGCCGATGACCGCGATCATAGCAATGACAAACAGCGTGTAGGGGAACGCCAGGAAGATGTCAGCCAGACGCATGATGATGGTATCCCAGATGCCGCCGTAGTATGCGGCGAGTGCGCCCATGACCAGTCCGATGGCAGTGGAGATGCCCGTGGCGACGATACCGACGGTCAGCGAGATACGCGCGCCGTAGATGACGCGGGAGAGCACATCGCGGCCAAGGGTGTCGGTGCCAAAAGGATGCTGGAGGGAAGGCGCAAGGCGGGAGTTCATAACCATGGTGGCCGTGTCGGATGCGTTCGGATCGCCGAGCACGCTCGGAACCCACAGGTCCGCGGTGACCGCGATGACGACGACGATGAGGATCCACACGATGGCGAACATCGCGAGCCTGTTCTTCCTCAGGCGCTTGAAGGCGTCACCCCACAGGGTGCGCGTGGGTTTGTCGGAGCCATTGGCGACGACATGGGCCTCGGCCGCGGCGGCGCGAACCTGCTCGCCCATTGTATTCATTGGGTACTGCACGTCTCTTGCCTCCTACTTATCGCTCTTGTTACCAAGGCGGATACGCGGATCGAGGAACGCGTAGCTCACGTCGACGATCAGGTTGATGATCATGACCACGATGACGATGACCGTGACGGCGCCCATGACGATGGGCCAGTCGCGGCGAGTGATGGCGGTGTACGTCATCTGGCCGATACCGGGCCAGTTGAAGACTGTCTCGGTCAGGATGGCACCGGCGAGCATCGCACCGAAGTCCATGCCCACATAGGTGACGACCGGGATCAGAGCATTCTTGAGCGCGTGGTGGAAGATGATCGAGCGCTTGGAGAGGCCCTTGGCCTTGGCAGTGCGGATGTAGTCCTGGTTCATGACCTCGATCAGCTGCGAACGCATGATACGGGCCGTGTAGGCGGTGGATACCGCAGCCAACGTGATGGCGGGAAGGATGTAGTACATCCAGCCGGGGAACATCGGGCGCGGACCGGGGACGCCCGAGACGGGCAACGCAACGGCACCGCCGGTAGCGTCTTTAAGCCAGATACCAAATATCAACTGGAGGAGCAGACCGAGCCAGAACGCGGGCATCGCCACGAGCATCGAGGTGGTGAGGGTCACGAGGATGTCCCAGAAGGAGTACCGCTTAATAGCCGAGATGATACCGGCGCCAATACCCACAATTGCCTCGATGACGATGGCGACAACGGCGATTTGCACCGTGTAGGGATAGGCATCGAGAATCATGGTCGACACGTCGATGCCACGCTGGTAGGAACGGCCAAGGTCACCATGGAGCAGGCCGCTCAGATAAGTGAAGTAACGATCCCACATGGGGGTTTCGATGGTGTCACCGTTCTCGTCGAAAACGATGTCGCCGTTCTCGTCCGTCACGATTAAGCCGTGAGCGGCGCGGATGTTCATCTCGGTAACCGGGTCGAGCTTCTTCTCGCCGGCGATCAGCTTGATGGGATCGCCGGGCACGACATTCTGCATGATGAACAGAATGAGCGTGACGCCGAGGAAGACCGGGATGAACTGCAGGATTCGCTTGAGGATGTACCTGAGCACAGCGATACCCTCCCTAGTCTCTTGGACACTACACTTTGCTGCAGTATGTCGCAGCGTAAATTGCAATTATACGTCACCCGTTACGGAATACTGCGGGGATTATGCGTAGATATACACGATCGATTCCGCACTTTGCAGCATTACCCGCCAAACAAAGGCAGGACACCGCTTGCGCGATGTCCTGCTGTTCATGCGCTATCGGGTTTTGATCCCGGTCGCTAGGCGATCTCAGCCGTCTCGAAGTGTGGGATGGTCTGAGCGTCGTAGTTGAAGTTCTTCATGCGCTCAGAGGCGACGTAGTTGTGAGCGTAGAACATGATCGGAATAACCGGCATATCCTCACCGATGAGAGCGCAGACCTTGCGGCAAGCTGCCTTACGCTCCTCCTCGTCCTGGATCTGACGGGCCCCTTCCATCATCTTGTCGACCTCAGGGTTGGAGTACTTCTCGTAGTTGTTGTCGGCACCCGTGTAGAAGTTCGGATACAGGAAGTTGTCCATGGTCGGATAGTCGGCAGTCCAACCAAGGCGGCCAAGGGAGAACTCGTCCTTGGAGAGGTTGTCGAGGTAGGTAGCCCACTCGACGGCGTCCTGCTTGACAGTGAAACCAACGGCCTCAAGGTCGAGCTGGATGGTGGACATGAGATCCTCGTGACCGCCGTCACCGTTGTAGTTCAGCGTAACCTCAAGACCGCGCTTGCCGTCGGCGTCTGCGGTGTAGCCGGCGTCCTCGAGAATCTGCTTGGCGCGATCGGGATCGTACTTGCAGTACTGCCAGACGTTCTCCTCCGAGTCGTCAATGGCGGTCGGCATGATGGAGGTGGCGGGCATGCGGGAACCCTCGTACAGGGTGTCCACGATGTTCTGACGGTTGATGGCCAGGGAGAGGGCGCGGCGGACGTTCACGTCGGCGAGCACCGGATCCTGGGAGCACGGGATCATGAAGTAGGTGGAGAGCTCGACGCCCAACAGGCACTGCTTGCCCGGGGTGGAGGTGTAGCCGTCCTCGGACTTGCCGTACTTGTCCACGTTGTCCTTGATCTGACCCGTCGGAATCTGAGCGAAGTCAATGGTGCCGGCCTTGAACTCGTTGTAAGCGGTGTCCGGGTCCTTCTGGATGGAGCAGTACACGCCGTCGATCTTGGGGGCCTCGCCGTGATACTCGTCGAACTTCACGAGGTTGATGTACTGGTTGTGCTTCCAGGGCTCGTCCATCTTGAAGGGGCCGTTGCCGATCGGCTGCTCGAGGAAGGACTTCGGATCGTCCACGGCGGCCTGGGGAACCGGCACAAGGCCAGGATGGCAGCACACGGCCGGGAAGTCGGCCATCGGGGCGGAAAGGGTGACCTCGAAGGTCAGCTCGTCCACGGCCTTGAGGCCGGTGAACTCCTCGGTATCGCCGGCGTTGAACTCGGCGTAACCGGCGACCGGGGCGAGGTGGTAGCAGATGTCGGACGGGGTATCCATCTTGGGGGAGGCAACGCGCTTCCAGCCGCGGACGAAGGACTCGGCGTCGACGGCGTCACCGTTGTGGAACTTCATGCCCTCCTTGAGCTTGAAGGTGTAGACCAGACCATCCTCGGAGACGGTCGGGGCCTCGGCGGCGCACACGGGCACGGCGGAGTTGGTGTCCCAGTCCCAGGTCATGAGGCCATCGAACATGGCGCGCGCGATAGCGGTGCCCTGATTCTCCTGAGCGTTGTACGGGTCGATGTAGGCGGGCTCGGAGAGATAGAAGCCCATCACGTTGTCGCCGGCGGGAGCTGCGGTGGTGCCGCTGCCCTCAGTGTCGCCACCGCCGCCGCAACCGGCGAGAGCAGCAAGGGCACCCGTGGCGAGGGCGCCGCCCACAAACGTACGACGACCCATCACGGGCTGGGTAAACTTGGTATCAGCCATGCCATCCTCCTTATAATGCAGGTTCACGGAACGCGGAGCCGGATATGCACCCCTTTGGTGCGACCGGAGGTGCAAACACGTATCGCATCCCGCTTGCTCTTCGCGAGACCGTTAGGCTGATCGGTCACGCGCGATGGCCAATAGATTAGCGCACTTTTACATAATGGAGTATGAGGTTTCCGATAAACGGCGCACATTTTCTTTAGTTTGGCGAAGCATTTGCATGATAAACCGTACTTTAGTGCATAAAAGAACGCTCAAATGGATATCTTTCGCCAACGTATTGTTTCAAGTGTGTAACACTTGATGCAGACATGCATAGGCTCCCGCTCGCCCCATGACAAAGCCCGTCCGGATTCACTCCGAACGGGCCGATGCACGCAATGTGGTTGATGGGCGTTTGGCCTACAGACCGACGATGCCCTGTGGGAAGAAGAACATGGCGAGCACGACGCAGGCGGCGAAGACGCAGGCCACAATCACGGTGAGCTTGTCGAGATTCTTCTCCATGACACCCGTGGCGGTGCTGGCGTTGTATAGCGAGCTGGCTATCATGTCCGACACACCGGTGCCCTTGCCTGAATGCATGAGGACGAGCGCGATGAGCAGAAGCGTGGACAACGCCCACACGCCAAAGAGGATGATCTGGAACGGACCCACGAGGACTCCTTCTAAGCAGAATTCACGTACAGCGGGTAATGGTACCACACTCCCCCTGTTCTTCCACGAAACTACAAATGGAGAGTAGGCGAGCGGACCTCGTGCGGGCCTTGTGAGGCCCTCGCAACCAAAAGCCCCCGGCCCTTTTGGTTGGCCACGCTTTCTCGCTGCCTATAAGGCGCACGCCAGCGCTTCGGCGATATTACCCCCACGGTAGGCGTTCGTTGCCGCACGCTCTGCTTCTTCGGTGGCGTTGAAGGCAATCGAAGTGCCTACCAGCTCGAACAGCGGGATGTCGGAACGGCTGTCGCCAATAGCCATGCAGGACGCAAGAGCTACGCCGCGCTTTTCACAGAGTTCACGCGCGTATGAGCACTTTCCCTCGCCCTCAAGCGCATGCGCCACGCCGCCCGTGCATACGCCATTCTCGACTTCCAGCTCCGAACCAACATAACCATCAAACCGAAAGCGCTTGCAGAGGTACTCCCCCACAATGCCCCAAGCAAGTGAAGCAATATGGGCCTCACCGCCAGCCGCATGAATCGCATCGACAGCTTGAGTGATGCCGTCCACAAGTGGCATGTCCTCAAGCATATCGAATAGCTCGCTGGCAGAGCGTCCCACATATCCCGCAGCGTCTATCCGGCAGACGTCGTCGTTTGTAATCTCGCCTCGCGCGCAAGCTGCCTCCGCCTCTTCCATGGTGTGCCCATGGCCGAGCAGATTTGCGAGATAGGCACCCGAGGTCACTCCCCTTGTAAGCGTCCCGTCGATGTCGAAGAAGACTATCCGATCCATGGAACCTCCCGGTTGGCCCAGATGCCAAGGCGTGCATACACACCCCGCGCCCAACGAGCATCATGGTGTTTCCGTCCTTTTTCAAGCAGTATCATAGCGGCAAGAAAGACATCAAGAGGGGAGCACGCATGGCGGACTATCACCTTGTTATCTGAGAAGCGCACGGTGAAGACGCAGAGGCGCTGCTCTCCTGCTTGAAAACCGTGGGCGGAGAGACCGATAACCTCACGTTCGGCTCGGAATGTGCTGCCTCTTCCGTTGAGGCCGAGCGCGCATGAGGCACCCGAAAGCGTTTTACTCGTTGCGGTCGAGGAAGGCGAGGTCGTGGGCGACGGCAATCTTGCTGGCAGCACGCGCCCTCGCTTGGCTCATCGCGAGGAGCTCGGCATATCCGTACGGCGTTCGCATTGGCACCGTGGCATCGGGACGCGCCTGCTCAGAGCCCAACCAAAAGCCCCCGGCCCTTTTGGTTGCTGATAGGTCGCACAACTGCCCACATGGATCGCTCGAAGCGGGTTGTCAGAGTCCGCCAGGCAAACCTCGAACTTGGTACGGCGCACGTCGTCGGCAAGCGCCTTGTTGCGCGCAACCCATCCGCGCATGCGCTCGATATCCCCTTCGAGCTCGACTGCACGCTCTTTGTCGGACTTCCCCTCATGCTCCCAAGGAGCGTCCCACAGCTTCCATTCCGTCTCGTCCGTTTCCCAGCGGATGTGGTCAGCGATATCGCTTTCGATAAAATCACCCAGGATGGCCGTTTCGTTTCTCAATACGAGCATGAAACCTCCCTAACAACTAAAAGCCCCCGGCCCTTTTGGCTGGTTGGTACTTCACTCATCCAACAACGCGCTTGATGAGATAACGGCCCAGCCCGGTCAAACGCTCGATCTGCCGGTATGAAAGGCCAACCTCCTTCATTCTCCTCAAGATGCGATCGCGTTCGGGAACGGGCAGCGCGGTTACCGCTGACGGGTCCTTTCCCTCCGTCGCAATACGCGCGGCTTCCGCAAGCTCTGCCTGGTCCATCCGGCTACCCATACGCGGGTAGTACACGTCTGCCTTGCCGGCAGCGCTGAACTCCTCGAAGTGCTCGCGTCCGCCAATCGCCTCGAATAGAAATCGAGAATCCACCAGGCCGTCCCCTCTTGCATATTCAGAATAGCTGCTCCATCGATACTCATCTCGCCCGATTCCCAATGAACAGGGATTGTCGTGAATGTAC
>NZ_DAWDUX010000043.1:0-18678 GCF_052346665.1 Collinsella sp. | reverse complement strand
CACGACGGTCATGGCACCGTGCGTCGCGGAGGTGCCGTCCTCGTCAAACGTGACGGATCCGACGAGTTGATTATCGACAGGAACCGCATTGCCCACATCGTCGATCAGCATATCGAGGACTACCTTGGTCACCCGCATGGTGCCGTCGCCGTTATCGACCGTCGTGGCGGCCACGCGGTAGAGCGCATCGGAATACGTCACGCCGGGCACGCGCTCGCCCGAAGCCACGGACGGGTCGACCTCATAGATATAGCTCACGTGGTCGCCGGGCGCATCGTATCTCGGCAGCCCAAAGGTCGCGGTATGATCCGGCGTGTCCTTGGTGATGGTCACACTCGCCGTGTCGTCCGCGGCAACCTGGGCACCCCCGCCGGCGGGCTGGACGGAGGGCAGGCCCATGACCACGGTGTACGCATCCGCCTCGATCCACACGTCATCCGTTCGACCCGTAAGCACCTTTTTAGCGGAGATCTTCGCGGCGTCCGGCAGCACGACCGGCTTGACTTCATAGAGATTCGTGAACACCAAGACGTCCGCCACCGCATCCGCGACCGCCTCGATCTCATCCCCCTGGCCCGCGACCTCCTCGCCATTGAGGGTGCGCGAGACCAGCGTGAAGCCCTCGGGCATCTGGGGCGCATTCGCCGCGTTCAGCAGGCCGAACAGGTTGAACAGCGTGGGCGATTCGGCAGTCGTCACCTCGCGGACCGTGTACCTCACATCCTCGGGCACGCCGTACACGCGTATGGTCTGGTCGGCTTTGAGCGTCACCACGCTGCCAGTCTCTATATCGAGGTCGGCATCGCCCACGGGACTGCCATCGGCCTCGAACACACGCGCCTTGTACGTAAGCGCACCGTCGGAACCCGCGCCGTCGAACGTGAACTCGAAGGGGAAGGCGGCATCCGGGTCGGGAGCAAGCCCCGCGGCTGCGGACACCCGCTTGGTCACCTCGATGGATGCCGTGCGCTCATTGGTCACCTGCACGCATGTTGCCCCGGTGAACAGCTGGTTGATCTGCATGGCACCGAGGTTCGTCCAAGTGCCCTTGGAGTCAGGGTCCTTGTTCTCATCGGCCTGTTGGATGTACAGGCGATTGATGCCCTCGTCGCAGTAGATGCGAAACGCCCCTCCCGGCTCCGCAGGACCGTACTGCAAGGCGCCTCCGGCAGCCCCGTACTCGAGGTCGACGATGTCGTCGGGCGCCGTGCTCGGGCTCCCCCATTCAATCGCGCCGGCATCGCCCAGCACGCCCGTCTGCTTGGACCCCCTGATCCACGTCAGCGTGTTGTTCACATCGTCGTTTTCCCCGTATTGACCGAGCGACGCCAGTAAGTTTCCCGCGCCCGAGAAGGTCTTGATGCCGTCATCCTTCGCGCCGGCATCGGCATAGACGCCCGTATCATCGACGATGACCTTGACGTACTCGTCGTTTATCTCATGGCCAGCGGGAACACCCGTCTCCTTGAGGTAGTACACGCCGTTTGAAAGCGGGTTGAACCGCTCCGCCGTGATCGGGAACACGCCCGCACCGGAGAGTTTGACGGGCGCGGTGAGCTGCTCCTGCGTCACCAGTCGATCGTAGTAGACGTCCTCGTCGATCGGGCGCACCACACCGCCGTCGGTATTCACCTGATCTGCCTTGTACAAGGTGAACTCGGCCTCGGCGACCGGATTGCCTGCATCGTCGACCTTCATGACGAACAGGCGGTCCTTAACGTTTGTGATATACATCGTCGATGCGAACTGGCGCTCGAAACCGTCATTCTTCAGACGCACCGTATTGGCGTCGGTCGCACCGTTCAGGCCGTTTGCGGCAGTCGTGAAGTACAGCGCCACCGTATATTCGGCCTGATCGCGCTCGTCCTCATCCATGAGCAGGTAATACTTGGCTATGTCACCCGGCAAGTCGTCGAGTTCGACCTGGAGCTGACCGCTCGCCGTCAGAGTGAAGACGTGCTCGTCGCCTTTTGCCGCCGCGATGACGTCGTCCCAGGCGCCGCCCGAAAGCACCTTGTAGCCCTCCACGGGGCTGCCGTATATGGGAGCCCACGAATCGACACCGTCCGCCTTCGTCTTCTTGAATGCGACCGCGAACAGCGTGCCCTGCGACACATCGACCTTCTCGCCGGTCTCATCCTCGACGGGGTCATTCGGGGCCGTGATGACCTCCTTCGCCACAATCGAGGCGCCGTTCTTCCACATCCAGCTATCGGAGGTTTCGGTCCCCGCCGGATCGACGAAGTAACCGCTTCCCATCTGGTCGGAGTAGATGTACTGAAGGTGCATGCATTTGTCCGTGTACTCGAGGGGCGCCTTGTGGCCGGCGGGAATCCTCGTCTCCTTGAGCAGGTAATACGTGCTATCGGCATGGTTGGGCGACGTATCGCGCTCATAGAGCTCATCGAAGCTCAGCACCGTGCCGTCGTCCTCCGTGAGCACCATACCGCCGTTGACGTCGGTGACGCCGGTGGCGAGCTGCGCGACCTCGTCCCAGTTCGCGTTCGAACGATACAGCGTGAAGCCCGCACCCGCGACCGGGTCGCCGTGCTGGTCGACCTTGACGATGTCGGTGTTGGGAACGTTCACGAGGTTGAACTTGAGGCTCATGTTCGAGGCACCCGCGCCCCGCTCAAGGTAGAAGAAACGCAGCGTGTGCTGGGTGCCGTCCTTGAATCTGCTCGAACCACCGTCGAAAGCGGAGGTCTCCGCCCCCGCAGATTCGAACTTGCCCCTCATGGTGCCATCCGAGCGCCCGTTGATCTTGACGGCGCCCGTTTTAAAATCGATGCTCAGCGTCGCCTCGTTGTGGATGCCGCCGAGGTCCCCCACCAAGATGTCATCCACAAAGACCCATACGTCGTCGTCTCCGGAGAACTCGAAGACCATAGCGTCACCCTGCGGCGTCACGCCGTCCCTGGGCTGCACGAACCGCGATGACATGGACATGCCGAAATGATGGTTCAGCCCAGGCGCATCGGCGTTGACGTCCGTTTGGACAAGGGCACCTCCCCGCTCTTCCTCGAACACCTCGTCGATGGGCGCGAACGGGAAGAACTGGCCGTTGGCGTTGTAGCTCGCCCCCGAGCCCTTGATGCCCCATGTGTCGTAGACGGAAAAGCTATTGGAGTCGACGTTGAAGGACGCGAAATTCGTCGTGTCATACACGTAATACCCGTTCGCAGCTTTGAGCAGCCCCGTGGTGCCGATGTGAGCCTTCTTGCCTGAACCCGAGAAGGCGTCGAACAGGTACGCGAGCGATTCCTCATCAAGATAACTCGTCCCCGAAAGCACCGGGTAGCCATTCTCCAGCTTGTCCTTCACGATTCCGCCGTAGCGGTCGGCCCCGCCCGTCCACGCATTGGGGCCTTCGCCAGAGCCGGCAGCGCCGCCGTTGAGGTCACCGTTGTTGAATTTGAGGGTGTGCCCGCGGTTGATTCCGCCGTTATCGCCCGAGATCGCACTCTCATCGGCGTCGTTCACCCAATAATCGAACAGGTTGATAGTGGTGCCCGAAGGCGAGACCGTCTGGATGAGGTGTTTTTGGAGATCGTCCGCGAGAGCCGCATGGGCCTCTCCTGGCGGGATGGCCTCCAAAACCATCGCCGCAGCACACGCGACGGCGACAATGGCGCGCACACCGGCACCCATCAGCAGACGGTGCCCGACTTTAAATCGACGAGCACCCCCCTTTCCGAACTTCGTTCCGATAACGAACATAGCAGGCACCTCACAGGCAGCATAAAACGGCAGACGCATGCGTTCATATTACACCCCTCATGCCCAGCGTCTTTACCGCGATACAGCAGGTACCGTTCACGCCGCTTTTCGTCCGCTCGCGTCGCGTTTCATGCCGCTTGTTCCGTTTTTCGCTGCGTTCGCTCCGCATTTCATGCCGCTCGTTCCTCTTGGCGCGGTGTTCGCCTCGCTTCCCGAGTCTTCCGATCTGTCAAATGAATTGAGGTCCACCACTGAAAAACATGGACGCCCGACTACCATCGAACGTCCACACCATCATCTATGCAGTTCGGGCGGAGCAACCTGGACTGGAAACGCCTTAGCAGATCTTGCAGACCCAACCGTGCTTGTCCTCGATGCTGCCGCCCTGGATGCCGGTGAGAGTCTCGCGAAGCTTCTTCATCACCGGACCGGAGGTCTCGTGACCGTCGGGGAAGACCACGACCGTGTCGCTGTCGTGGATCTCGCCCACCGGGGAGATGACCGCGGCGGTGCCGCACAGGCCGCACTCCACAAAGGCACCCGAGGTGACCTCGGCCCACGTGACGGGGCGCTCGTCAACGGTGATGCCCAGGTCCTGGGCAACCTGGACGAGCGAGCGGCGGGTGATGGAGGGCAGGATCGAGTCGGTGTGGGACTTGGGCACCACGAGCGTGCCGTCCTTGGCGACGAACAGCACGTTGGCGCCGCCGGTCTCCTCAACGTAGGTGCGGGACTCGGAGTCGAGGTAGAGGTTCTCGGCATAGCCATTGGCGTGTGCGTCCATGCCGGCCTTGAGGCTCATGGCGTAGTTGAGGCCGGCCTTGATGTTGCCGGTGCCGTGGGGCGCGGCGCGGTCATACTTGGAGACGCACAGCTTGACCGCCGTGTCGCCACCCTTGAAGTACGGGCCCACCGGGGTCACGAGGATGCGGAACTGATACTCGTCGGCAGGCTTGACGCCGATGACGTCGCCCGTGGCGACCATGAGCGGGCGCACGTAGAGCGTGGCGCCGGAGCCGAACGGCGGCACCCACGCGGCGTTTGCCTCGACGACCTGCTTGACGGCCTCAACGAAGCGGTCCTGCGGGAAGGCGGGCATCACGAGGCGCTCGGCGGAATCAGCCATGCGCTGGGCATTCATGTCGGGGCGGAAGCAGACGATGGAGCCGTCCTCGGTGGTGTAGGCCTTGAGGCCCTCGAAGACCTCCTGACAGTAATGGAGGATTCCCGCGCACTCGGACAGCGTGATGGTATGGTCGGTGGTGAGACCGCCCTCGTCCCATGCGCCGTCCTTGTAGTTGGACACGTAGCTGTAGTCCGTCTTGCGGTAGCTGAAGTCGAGGTTACCCCAGTCCAGGTCCTTCTTCTCAACGGTCATCGCGAACTCCTTACTCGATGAAGCCCCTCGTCGGGGGCGCGCGTTCAACGTAAGGGCCCTCCAGGCGGAGGCCCCTTGCAAACGAGAATGCCGGGCACATGGCCCGGCAACGGCATGTACGCTTGATTGTACTCCGCCACGATGGAGTGTCGGCAAAATTAATCACCGCGAAACGGTTCGCGCGGCGATGCACCCGCGCCCGCGTCCCTACTCGCCCTCGGCCTCACGGCGCTTCTGCTCGGCACGCGCCGGCAGGATGCGGAACTTGATCCACCAAGCCACCACAGCGACAGCTACGACAATGATGACGACCTTCACGACGCTCGACACCCACTCGGCCTGAGCAGTGATTTGCTCCCAAGCGCCGCCGGCCCAAAAGCCGAGCGTGCACAGGATGGCGTTCCACGCCAGCGAGCCCACGAGGGTGTAGATCGCAAAGCGGACCATGTTCATCTTGGCGGTCCCAGCGGGAATGGAGATGAGGCTGCGCACCACGGGGATGCAGCGGCAGACAAGTACCGTGATCTGGCCCTTGCGGTCGAACCAGCCAATGGCCTTGGCCACATCGTCGGAATGGAAGCCCAGCATGCGCATGGGCTTGGTGTCGAAGAAGCCCTCGAGGCGCTCCTGCGAAAGCAAGCGGCCGATGCCGTAGAGGAAATACGCGCCCACAACGGAGCCCACAGTGGCAGCGACGATGACTCCCGGGAGCGTCATCGCGGTTTGCGTTGCGAGGAAACCGGACAGCGGCAGGATGAGCTCACTCGGGATGGGAGGGAACACGTTCTCGAACAAGATGAGGCCTGCGACCGCGAAGTAGCCAAACTGGCTGATGAAACTGAAGAATGCCTCTTGCATGTGATGCCCTTCTAAGCGACTGCATTGATCAACTGCTGCAAAATGCAATGTTCACCATAATAGCGGTCGCGCATAACGCCTTGGTAATGTGCGCAGTCTTTCCAGAACCCCCTCGGCATGGAGGCGTGCGACATCACGCGATCGCGCGCCCCGCCTCTGTCTCCATCTTGTTAATCCTAGCGATTCTCTCGACATTACACGGGAGGGCGCGTACACTTGCACCTCACACGCCAAAAAAGCCAAGCGCCCCAGGAGGAAGACATGGGAGCCATCGCCACCGTCCGCGAGGACATCGCGACCGTCAAGGCCAACGACCCCGCCGCGCAGAGCAGCCTTGTGATCTTCCTCTCCTATCCAGGGCTCCACGCCAAGTGGATGCACACACCCGAACATTGGTTGTGGGAGCACGGAGCACGCGGCCTCGCTCGCGTCCTTTCGCAGGTCACGAGGTTTTTCACCGGCGTCGAGATTCATCCCGCCGCGCAGCTTGGGCGGCGTCTCTTCATCGATCATGCCATGGGTGTGGTGATAGGCGAGACGACCATTGTCGGCGACGACTGCGTCTTGTACCAAGGCGTCACCCTGGGAGGCACGGGCAACGAGAGCGGCAAGCGCCACCCCACGCTTGGCAACAATGTCACCGTGGGAACGGGGGCCAAGGTTTTGGGCAATATCCATATTGGCGACAACGTACGTATCGGAGGCAACTCCGTTGTGGTGAAGGACGTACCCAACAACTGCACGGTTGTTGGCATCCCCGGGCGCGTGGTCAAGCGCAACGGATGCCGCGTGATGAGCGAAAGCTTCGATGCAAGCTGCCACCGAGAGAACATGCCCGACCCCGTCGAGGAGGACTCCCTCATGAACCGCGAGGGCATCGCGGGCAACGCGCGGCGCATCGCCGAGCTCGAGCAGCAGGTCAACGAGCTGAGCGCCCTCGCGAGGCAGTTCGCCGAACAATTCGAGCGATAACCGGGCATCGTTGCGAGGAACCGGATAATACTCGGGGCCCCACAGCGACCTCGACGCCACCTCTCAATGGAAGCTTTCGTGGGCGCACCCATCAGCAGCCGAGACGGCGGACCCCTCCTCGTCGGGAGTGGCGATCTCCTTGATAACTGACTCGTCGCCCTGCACCAGGTAGGTGCGCTCGCTGCCGCAATACGGACACGTGCGCCCGTGCTCGACCGTGCCGTACGTCTTTTCGCAGGCCTCGCAGAACGTGACGGCGGGCACCTCCTCGATTACAAGTTCCGCCCCACGCATCAGGTCATGCTTGGCGCATGCCCAGTTCCAGCAGTCGGTGAGGTACCTCGGGATGATGCCCGACACTTCGCCGAGCTCCAGCGTGACCGAGGAGACGCGACGCAGGTTATTGTGCGCCGCAACCTCCTCAACGCTACGGATGATATGGAAGACAATGCCCAATTCATGCATGAACAAAACTCCAAACTCAAAGGGTCAAAACGCCCTAAATCGCCTTGACAGCCGAGAGGGCCAGGCCTTTTGGTCACCCCCCCCCGGCTGAGAGGCAAGATGGGTTATTTGGATCCCTTTGAGCCAAAGCGGATTTTGATCTCGCGCTTGAGCGCGTACTTCGCCAAGCTCGGGACCTTCTTCTCGTACTTCACCATGTTGCTGCACTCGGGATGCTCGCGGTGCAGGTGGATGGCGTCGAACGCGCACTTGGTGGTACACAGGCCGCAGCCGATGCACTTGTTCTCGTCGACGATGCTCGCACCGCAGCCCAGGCAACGCGCGGTCTCGGCGCGGACCTGCTCCTCGGTGAACGTCTCGACGTACTCGCGGAAGGGCTGGACCTTCTCGCGACCGTAGTTATGAACTGCGTCGCCACGGCTCGCGGTGTCGTAGCTGCCAAACTCCACGTCATCGCGGTTGAGCTCGCGATACGCGCGCGGGTTGCGACCGATGGTGAGCGTCGCGTCCTGCACGAAGCGGTGGATGGAGATCGCGGCCTCGTGACCGGCGGCGATGGCATCGATGGCGAACTTCGGGCCCGTGTAGACGTCGCCGCCCACGAAGATGTCGGGCTGCGCGGTCTGATACGTCTTGGGGTCGGCAATGGCGCCCTGGCCGCGGCCGAGCTCGACGGCCTCGCCCTCGAGCAGGTCGCCCCACACGATCGACTGACCGATGGAGAACACGACGCGGTCGGCGGCGACGGTTCGCAGCTCGTTCTCGTCATACTGCGGGTCGAACCGCCCCTCGTCGTTGAACACGCGCAGGCAGCGCTTGAAAACGACCTCGCTCACGCGACCATTCTCACCTGTGCGGACCTCAACGGGACCCCAGCCGCAGGAGATGTGCACGCCGTCCTCATTGGCCTCGACAACTTCCTCGACGCTCGCCGGCATATCCTCGGAGCTCTCCAGGCAAAACATCTCCACGTGCTCGGAGCCCAGGCGCGCTGCGGTACGGGCCACATCAATGGCGACATTTCCGCCGCCGACGACGATCGTGCGGCCGGGCATCGGCGCGGCCTCGCCGTCGCCGTCCTGCTGCTCGGCCACGCCGCGGAGGAAATCGACGGCGACCGAGACGCCCTCGGCGTCCTCGCCCGGGATGCCGGGCAGACGGCCGCCCTGGCAGCCGATCGCCACGTAGAACGCCTTGAAGCCCTGCTCGCGCAGCTCGTCGAGGGTCACATCGCGACCGACCTCGACGCCCAGGCGGATGTCGACGCCCATCTCGCGGATGATCTCGACCTCGGCCTCGATGACGTCCTTCTCCAGCTTGTAGCTCGGGATTCCGTAGGTGAGCATGCCGCCGGGGCGGGCACTCTTCTCGAAGATGACCGGCTTGTAGCCCTTCTCCGCGAGATAGAACGCGCAGGAGAGGCCCGCGGGACCGGCGCCGATCACGGCGATCTTGTCGTCGAAGCCGCCGGCGCGCGTGGGCGTCACGACCTCCGGCACGTAGCGGTTCTCGGCCACGAGGTCCTGCTGGGCGATGAACTTCTTCACCTCGTCGATGGCCACGGCGGCGTCGATGCGGCCGCGCGTGCAGGCGTCCTCGCAGCGGCGGTTGCAGATGCGGCCGCAGATCGCCGGAAGCGGGTTCTCGCGCTTGATGAGGGCGAGCGCGTCGCGGTAGCGCCCCTGGGCGGCGAGTTTGAGGTAGCCCTGGACGGCGATGTGCGCGGGGCACGCCGTCTTACAGGGGGAGGTGCCCGTGTCGTACGTCTCGATGCGGTTCTTGTTGCGGTAGTCGGGGCTCCACTTCTCGGGGCCCCACTTCACGGCGTCCGGCAGTTCCTGCTTGGGGTACTCCGGCACCTTGCCCGTGCTCGCGGCGCAGAGCTTCTGGCCGAGCTTGACGGCGCCCGCGGGGCACACCTCGACGCAGCGGCCGCACGCGACGCACTTGTCGGCCTCGGTGCGCGCCACGTACGCCGAGCGGGACAGGTTCGGGGTGTTGAACAGCTGCGAGGTGCGCAGCGCGTAGCACACGTTCACGTTGCAGTTGCAGATTGCGAAGATCTTGTCCTCGCCATCGATGTTGGTGATCTGGTGCACGAAGCCGTTCGCCTCGGCCTGGCGCAGGGTCTCGTAGACCTCCTCGCGCGTGATGTAGTGGCCGCGATCGGTCTCCACCACGTAATCGGCCATGTCGCCCACGGCGATGCACCAGTCGTTCGGGTCGTCGCCGCAGCCCTCGCCCAGCTTCGCACGGCTCATGCGGCAGCTGCAGGGGCTCGCGGCGTACTTGCCCTCGTACTTGTCGAGCCAGTGCTCGATGTGCTCGATGGAGACGGAGCGGTCCTCCATCTGAATGGCCTGCTCCACCGGGATGACGTGCATTCCGATGCCCGCGCCTCCGGGCGGGACCATCGGCGTCGCCTTCGCGAGGGCCCCCTTAGAGGCCTGCTCGAAGAACTTCGCCACCGCCGGGTGCTCGTCGATCTGGGACTGGCGCATGTTGAGGAACTCCGCCGAGCCGGGCACGAGCATGGGCAGGACCCACTGCTTGGTGCGCGTGGGGTTCTCCCAGTTGTACTCGAGCAGGCCGATGTAGCTCATCTCGTCGAGGAGCTTCTCGAGCGGCTCGGAATCCATGCCGGTGGCCTTCGCCGCGTCGGTAAGGGTGTAGGGGCGGCGCATCTTCATCTTAAGGAGCACGTCGGCCATCTCGTCGGTCGTCACCTCGGCGAACGCCCAATACTCGAAGGGCTTGAGCTCCTTGCGGCCCAACAGGCGGTTGGTGCAGTGCTCGCACAGCGCCACGATCTTCTCGCGCGGGTTCTCGGGGATGGGTGGGACGAACTCGGATCCGATATCGGGCTCGGTGAACGAGATTCCGGGACCGTTTACGATCATGTTGATTCCTTTCGTGCTGTGTGAAGGTGCCTCAATGTAGAGACGGCTTTTTGGGGAAGCACCCTGTTTGGGAGGACTTTTCCACATCGAGGTCATCCCTATATCGAGGCCCGGCGCCCCTCATCCGCGGTCTTCCACTCCGCCACGCGCGTGCGCAGCCAGTCGGCCCAGACGTCGATGCCCTCGCCCGTCTTGGCGCTGATGGGGATGATGGTCGCGTTCGGGTTGCGCATGAGGATGTTCTCGCGCACGCGCTCCATGCTGAACGTGTCGAACACGGGCAGTGCATCGATCTTGTTGATGAGTACCACGTCGCAGATGCTGAACATGAGCGGGTACTTAAGTGGCTTGTCGTCGCCCTCCGGCACCGACAGGATCATCGCGTTGGCCGATGCGCCCGTGTCGAACTCGGCGGGGCAAACCAGGTTGCCCACGTTCTCCAAAATCGCCAGGTCGACTGGCGCCCCGGTGGCCTCTTCGCCGTCGGAGCCCTCACTCGTCACAAGCTCGTCCAGGCCTTGCTCGGTCATGTACGCGTCGAGGTGGCACATGCCTCCCGTGTGCAGCTGGATGGCGCGGGCCCCGGTGCCGAGAATGGTGCGCGTGTCGACATCGGAGTCGATATCGGCCTCCATCACCGCGATGGACATCTCGTCGCGCAGCGCCTCGATCGTGCGCGTGAGCGTGGTGGTCTTGCCCGAGCCCGGGCTGGACATCAGATTGAGCAGGAATGTCCCGCGCTCGCGCAGCGTCCCGCGCAGCTCCTCCGCCTTGCGATCGTTATCGGCGAATACGCTCTGTTTGACCTCAATAACGCGAACATCTCCCATGAGCCCTCCCAACTGGCATTTCCCTGTCATATGCCGTTCAGCGAATTCGTTGACACTTTGTCAAATTACATATTGACGTTTTGTCAACAAAGGTCAAGACTGGAATCGGTAAAGGCAGGGACAACAAGGAGGAACGGTCATGGCCAGCGAAGCACCCGGTCACCACGAGCGACTCGCACACGACGATCGGCGCGGCGACATCCTCGCTGCCGTGCGGTCCGCCATCGAGGAAGACGGGATCAGCCGCCTGTCCATCTCTTCCATAACCAAGCGCGTGGGCTGCACGCGCTCGCTGTTCTATCACTACTTCCCCACTAAGGAAGACGCGCTGCAGGCCGTCCTCGACCAGAGCATCGATGCCTTTGTCGAGCGGCTCATCGATTGGAACGCCAGCCGTGTGCCCGGAGACATCGAAGGCGCCCTTGACCAAGCGGCCCATTTGCTCAAATCCATGGTGCGCGGCGATTCTGACCACACGGCGCGCTCCGTGGCGCACGGGGGAGATGCCTCGCTTTATGCGTCGTTCGTACATCGCGTTGCCGACCGCACCGCCCGCTACGTGTGCTCGTCGACCGTCGTTGACTTCGCCGCTCGCCACGAGGTGCGCATCGACCACCTGTACGAAACGTTCTACGTGCTCATCACCGGTCTCATCATGTATGTGCGCACGCACCCCGATGCACCTGAGGAAACCATCAAGGATATCATCGCGAGCACGCTGCACATCGAGGGCTACACGGCGAAGTACCCCGAACGCCGCCCCGTCCGCTAGGGGCTTCCTCCTCGAATGTCGATCAAGGCCGTTACGGCCCGAGATAGAAAGGGGAACAGATGTTGTTCCAGGTTTATGGCGAAAACGCCATGTTCCAGTGGCTGGGATGGATTATGGTCTTTGCGGGCCTCATCGCCGCCAACGAGATCGCCCGCCGCTCCAAGATCGGCGGCATCGTGTGCTTCCTCGGCATCCCCGCCGTGCTCACGGTGTACTTCATCTCCATCTACGTATGCGCCGGGATGGGAATGGAGTGGGCGCTCAACAACCCCACGTACCTGCACATGGGCAGCTGGTTCCACTACGCCAAGCTCTACGCCGCCACCGCCGGCTGCATCGGCTTCATGATGCTCAAGTACGGCTGGGGCAAGCTCGGGCGTAGCGAGGCCTTCAAGGTCTTCCCCTTCGCCATCGTGGCCATCAACATCCTCATCGCCGTGGTGAGCGACTTCGAGAGTGCCGTGCGTGCCTTTGGCACCACCTGGGTCTCCTCCGAGGGCGTTACCCTCATGGGCGGCTGGCACAACGTGTTCAACGGCATCGCCGGCCTCATCAACATCTTCTGCATGACCGGTTGGTGGGGCATCTACCGTTCCAAGAAGGGCGACGACATGCTGTGGCCCGACATGACCTGGGTTTACATCGTTGCTTACGACCTGTGGAACTTCTGCTACACCTACAACTGCCTGCCCACGCACGCCTGGTACTGCGGCCTGGCGCTGCTGCTCGCGCCTACCGTGGCGAACTTCTTCTGGAACAAGGGCGGCTGGATCCAGAACCGCGCAAACACCCTCGCCATCTGGTGCATGTTCGCCCAAGTGTTCCCGATGTTCCAGGATTACTCCGTGTTCTCCACGAACTCCGTGAACAACCCGCAGGTCAACCTGGCGGTCTCCGCGATCGCCCTCGTGGTAAACATCGCAGCCTTTGGCTACATCATGTACCGCGCCAAGAAGCTCGGCGTGAACCCCTACAAGCACGAGGTCTTCAAGGGCACCCGCGACTTCGAGCAGGCCATGTCCCGCGCTGCGTAGGACTTGCGCCTAAGCCACGTGCGTTGCCTCGGGATTCGGGACGCGTCTTGACGGCGGTCGAATGGTGCCGCGCCGCGCCGATCCGCACGCCACAGCCCATATCGATTCGCATGCCAGCATTTGGCACATCAATACGTCGTTCTGAACAGGTGGAGCCGCCCGTCAAGGGCGGCTCCACCTGCATGACGGGCTTCAAACCGACCTCCGAATCCACCAAGTCGAGCTTTTTCGTATTCAAATCAAATAATGGCGAGTAGCCCCGACAGACGACCCACCGTCACCTGCGGTTTTTCCTAACTTGAAACCCGCTGTACTCGGCTTTTCCGAAAACGAATACGAAAAAGCTCAAGACGCCACTCGCAGCTCAGCCCCGACACGCATTATGCAAAGCAGTTCATTTGCTCAAAAGGCCGGAGGAGCGGCGCATTGGCCTATTTTCAAGTCAGATTGGCTGAAATGCATCGCACTTTTTCGTGGCTTCGCGAGTTCGTGCGGGCAAGGGCCACGCCGTCCCGCGGCCCGGCAGCGACGGCCCCCGTTCGGCGTCCACGCCGTTCGCGCACCGAGGAGCAAGAAGGCCCGGCGTCACCTCAGATGAGATCACCGCCATCTTGCATAAACGACGCCATGTTAAGGCGCCTGACGCTGTCCCTCTCCTGCAGCGGGGGGGGTCAAGCGCGAAAAGGCTGCGCGACCACCCATCCCTGATGTAGCCGAACGGCCCGTACCCCCGCTCCTCCACGCCCCCATCGACGATCGTCATCGAGACCTGGATGTAGACGGCGATCGTCCGCCGCTCAACGGCGATGCGCTCCGTCTTGGTGAAGCGGTCGTGGAGGTTGGTGAGGCTTGTCGGGGCTCCGTAGTTGTTGCTGGCGTAGGTCATGCCGCGGTTGGACGTATCGATGTTCCGGATCTTGTTGTGAGACCTGATGTCCTTGTCGACGATCCGCCCGACGACCTCCTCGTAGTCTCGGGCGTTCTGCGCCTCGTCGATGGAGAAGTATTTGAAGTCGTCATCGACAAGAAGCGACTCGATCTTTTCCTCCACCTGCTCGGCCGTCCTTATCGAGCGGTTGCCGCACTTGTCGAGGTCATGTAAATAGCATACAGACAACAAAAAGCTCGGAGATGATCACGTCTTCGAGCTGCAGTTTCTTGGTCGCGGGGGCAGGATTTGAACCTACGACCTCCGGCTTGTGAGCCCGGCGAGCTACCAGACTGCTCCTACCGACGCAAACGATAGCGTCGCTTGGGGCTGTTGGCCGCCCCGATTCCCTCGACAATTCCTTCCTCCATAAGCGCAGACAGATATCGGCGCACCGTTTTCACTGACATACCCGACGCTTTCGCAAGTTCCGACGTGCTTACGCTCTCGCGATCGGCAATGTAACCAAGGATGGCAGTCTTAACGTTTTCCTTTGTGTATGAGCGGTCTTCCTGGTCCGCCATGCGTCGATGCCTCATGATCAAAACAAACTCATCGAGGGTGCTCTTCGCAATCGGCGCGGGCATCAAGGCCTGTTCGAGCTCCCTATTAATTGTTGGATAGCCTGAGCCTCGATTCTCGACGACGCGACCAACCCTGCCATCAACATCAGAGTAGGGCACATCCTCGAGAATTCGAGCTAGAAACTGGTTCCTCGAAGCCGTTGCGCCTCGTTGTCCCAAACGTTCAACCGTCAACGAGCCGAACAAGCCGCCGGGGTTGGACAACTCCATACGATCGGGGTAAAGGTCAATCATTACCGGGGTGCCTAACGCATCGCGAGAATAATCCCTATGCATCAACGCGTTGGCAACAGCCTCACGGACTGCAGCCAACGGGTAGTCCGGCACGTTTTCTCTCAACGCACCTTTTACGATTGCGCCATGCTTCATGTTTCGCGATGCAGCCCGCACCGCATCAACTACCATGATGGGTATTGGCCCATCGATATCAACCGAATCAGAAAAACGTTCCCCAGCTCTCCCCACTTCGCCCTTTTTCGGTGTCGGATAGGCTGTGAACACAATGTTGGCACGAGGAAAAAACTGTTGCGGAGAAAACCCCAATGCCATAATGCCGGCAACGGTCGGCCTCAAAACCCCTTCAGCATCGAGAGAAACTACACGCCGATTCGCCATGAGCTCCTCATCGCTTAAAGCCGCGGACCTGCCCAGTGTCGTCGACCTCACGTGCGAGAGCCATCCTGCGAGCAATTCTTGATCAAAGTCATCGATCGTTGCGCCCTCAACAACAACAGCATCGTTGCGCGCGCTTCGATATTGATTTTCGATATATCGATCGATTTCGTAAGATGACATCTTGTGGTCGCCATCGCCCGTTCTTATGTATGAGCCAAGGCGTTGACCGAGCTTTTTGACATAACATGGCTTCTCCCGTGGCGGAGCCTCGGGAACATTAACCACAACGACGGGCTTCGACTCAAACTCCAAAACCATGATGTCGACCATCTGGGGAGGCTCAACGAGTTCCCTCGCCGCTTGGGCGCTATGCGCCTGGATCATCTTCACATCGATGCCCACCGAATGGAAGCCGTCTTTTTCGCTGATGCCGAAAACGATCGTTCCGCCAACTCCATTAGCAAAAGCGGAAATCGAATCCGGCATCGTCTTGGGAAAACCGCCTGCCGCGGTTTTGAGTTCGCATTCGGCAAGGTCCGTCCCTGCGGCCCTCATGTGCTCAACCGCAGCGGCCAACTCGATATCATTCGTTATGAACATAGCTGTCCTTCGATTGAATCATTAGTCAGCCCCTACTATACCCCAGCCATTCCCCAGTTCCGCAGTAAAGTTCCCTAGTTCCGCAGTTTAGTTCCCTAGTTCCCTAGTTAAGTTCCTCAGTTTGCACCTTGCTGGCTTGTGTCAGATTGGGCATGCAGGGCCCGCTCTGTCCAAATGTCTCGATCTGTAATACCTAGCCGGCCAAATCGGGTCTACCTGTTACAGATTGAGATTTTCGACCGAAAAGTTGAGAATCGGGCCGATAACACAGCCCCCAGATAAGAAAAAAGCTCGTCGGCTATGCCGACGAGCTGCAAATTCTTGGTCGCGGGGGCAGGATTTGAACCTACGACCTCCGGGTATTGTTGTGCTATAGTTCTTATCAGTTTTAATCATAAAGTTTTAGCTGGTAGATACTACTTTTACTTCCTGCTGTTACTATTTTAATCACTTTGTTTCCCTTTAAAAGTAGGGACAATAGTAGGGACACTTCTACATTATTAGGTGAAAACATGCCGAGAAACGAACTCCAACCGGGCCAAGACACAATCGACAGCGCGCAAATCAAGCCCGACTCACGAGGCGGTTACCGTATGAAGTGGAGCATACGGCTCCCAGACGGATTGACCCTGAGACGCGACACGCGGGGAAAGATGACCAAGGGGGAGCTGAGGGCAAAAGCTCGGCGTCAGGCGGAAGATCTTAAAGCGACCTTTGGACAGCAAAACAAATGGCGCAGCTCCGACCTGCTCGGGAACTACATCAAATCCGAAGCAATGAGCGCCGTAAGGGAAAGCCCTAGAATCCGTGACACGACACGGGAGCGTTACATCCTGTGTCTTTCTATCATCTTGGATACACTCGGCGGATACCCGATAGCGGACGCGCTCCGCGCTGGCACCTTCGGCAATGCGCTAACCTCGATTGCCCATCAACACGGGACGGCTACGGCAAGACAGGTGCGGAAAGTCGTCAACAAATGGGTCATACAGCCGCTCATTCTCTCTGGCGTGCTAGCATCCAACCCCATCGCTGGCCTATCCTTCGACCTTCCGGAGCACAAGGCGAGCAATAAGCCTGACGGCGGCAAGGGCCTCACGGAGTGCGAGTGGATGCGAGCAATAGATTGGCTCCTCTCCGATGACTGGCGGTCAATCCTTGACGAAAGCGCACCCATACGCGGGAAATACTCGCGCCACCAGCTTTCCAACGTCCGCCGCTCGATAATCGAGATGACCGCTTTGCAAGCGGCAACGGGCCTTAGGATCGGCGAGGCTCGCTCGCTCACATGGAATGAAGTCGGGCAGGATTGCGCTACGGTTGAAGTGACCAACGATGCAAGCAAAACGCATAGAGGCCGTATCGTGCCCGTACTTGAATCCCGGGTGGCATCGATGCTCCAACGCAGGCGCGAAGACTTCGGTGATCACGGCCTCGTCTTCCCCTCCCCCGCCACAGATGACCCGTGGCGCGAGTGGGACAAATCAAACTGCTCAAAAGCAGTCCGTGCCCTTTATGAGCAAATGGCAGAGGAGTGCGGCTTAGAACTGCTCCGCACCGCCCGTTCCCACGTCTGGCGCTCCACGCTCCACACAATCGCACGCAACAAGGGAATCCCAATTGAAATGAGGGCGGCGCTCTTCGGCCACGATCCCGAAACCGCCCGTCGGTATTACACCGATACGCAAGACGTCAGCGGGGTGGCAAGGGCCTTCATGAATCAGTAGTGTTCACGCTGAATGGCCGTTAGGTCGAAAACATCTGCATCAAACAGCTGCGAAAGCGAAACCCCAAACCCGTCGGCAAGCTTCTTCATGTTGATGAGGGTCACGTTCCTGCGACCCGCTTCGATAGAGGCGTAATACGACCTATCCATTCCGATTGCGTTCGCAAAGCTCTCCTGACTGACCCCAAGACCAGCCCTGAGCTCTTTGCAACGCGTGCCGAATGATGTCTGAATCCTCGTATCCATGCCATCAAAATCGGCTATTGTTGTATCTATAACAACGGACTCTATACAACAATCTACCGAGCGACCGCAGGAATCGCTGCGAAACGGAGGCATCCAAAGATGATGTGGAAGCAGGGCTCGCGGAAATCCAAAAATGACGTTGACGAGCGGGAAATCGCACTGGACAAGCAATCCAAGGCCGCTCGCAACGATGAGCAACCCGGGAACGCAAAATCAAAGAAGAGGGCAGTCTTTATGGTGCTTGGCGCACTGCTTGCCCTTTGCCTTGCGGCCGGTATGGTCAACTGTGCCGCAAGCTACAAGCAAGCTGAAAGCATTAAACGCCCGTCACCGGAACAGGTGAAAAAGAACGCCAAGACCGACCCGAACGCCGACAAGGATAAGGTTGATGAGGAGAGCCAAAAGGCCGAGGAGGGCGTGACCGACGAGCCGTCAGGCGGGAACACGGGCGCATCCAAGCCCGAGACCGGCGGTAATAGCACATCCAGCGGTAATGGCGGCAGCACTGGCAATAATGGGAACTCTGGCTCAAACGGCGGTTCTGGCAGCTCGAACAACGGTGGCGATAGCAAGCCGCAGCACACCCATAACTGGGTTCCCCAGACCACGGTTGTGCATCATGATGCTGTGTATCAGACGATTCATCACGATGCAGTGGTTGAATGTCGAGATATTTGTAATCAGTGCGGGGCGGACATTACAGGTAACGTAGCAGGCCATATGGAACAGTCTTTTCTCAATGGAGGTAGTTGCGTATCGCATAGCAATAAATATATTGAGACTTCACCAGCATGGGATGAACAGATTCTTGTAAGTGATGCTTGGGATGAGACGGTGACTACTGGCTATGCCTGCTCCGGCTGCGGTGCCACCAAATAGCGAAAAGTCCTCGCCATGGGAGGTCGATCATGGAAGACAAGAAAGATTTCGATAAGGATGAGAAGGAGATGGGCACGCAGCAGATGCCGCACGTCCCAACCGAGGGGGAGGAGGATGGGAAGAAGGGCACCATCGTGCTCTTCGGCCATGAGTTCGACAAGAAGAAGGCCG